>CAYYNM010000117.1:0-6767 GCA_964472945.1 uncultured Methylomarinum sp.
TATTTGGGGAGAAATTATAACATACGAATTCCCAATAAGTATCAGGTCATGTGACTACATATATAAGCAATAGTATTTTGTATTCATATGTACTACCATTAATGTATGTTAGTGACAATGGATACAAATGTTTTATTAGTAGCACTTATCAGCCAGTCGGGTGCATCACACAAGATTTTAAGCCTCATTATAGATGAGGCAATTAATCTTGCTTTATCAACACAAGTGTTACTTGAATATAATTATGTATTAAAAAGAGAGGAAATTCTTAAACTTACAAGGTTAGAAACGGAAGAAATTGAGGATATGCTTGATTTATTAGCTCTTCTCGCACAAAAACAAAATATATATTACAGGCTTCGACCAAATTTAAGGGACGAAGAAGATAACCTCTTTGTCGAGTGTGCATTTGCCAGCAACACTGACTACTTGATTACTTCAAATATACGTGATTTTAACAGTGGAGACTTAAAAGACTTTAGGTTCAAAGTTATAACACCAAAGGATTTCTATCAAATGTGGAGAAATGACTATGAATAAAACTCAGGTAGTAACTTTAAGAATTCCTGTTGACCTAAAGGCTCGATTAGAAAATGAAGCTCACTTACAAGGTGTGTCAATGAACAGTCTTGCTAACTATTTACTTACAACGCAGATTAGTCAGATTGAAGTACTTTCAGCATTAGAAGAAAGAGTGTCAAAAAAAGATATTTCCTCTCTAAAAATAAAAGTCCGTAAAACACTGGATTCAGTAGAAAAGTATACGAATATACCAGAATGGGATAAGGTTCATTGAGAATTTTTGAAACTCTATGTTAAATCAATAGGCTAACAAGTGCATCAGGGCAATTCAAGGGACACAATACTTAATTATGTGTTGATGGAAGTGGGTTATGTATTATGTCCCTTAAACTCAAGAGCTGTTTAAAACTACTCTGACCCCTAATGCAACCCCTAATGCACCGCTTCAATTAACCCCGTCACTTGGCTTGTTTCATCTCATTAAACCCCATCGAGTTAATCGGGTGCTTAGAGGTCATTTAATTTTAATGGAATTTTTGCTCCATGCTACTTTACCCTATAAAAAGTGGCTCAGTGAAAGTAACAGCAAAATAATGGCTCAACAAGCAATGGAGCTTTGGTATTATGACAAACAATAAAAGTTATTTTATTTTAATTCGTGGATTACTACGGGAGCAGCGACATTGGGGGGATTTTACCCAGAAGCTGAAACAGCAATTTCCATTGGCTAGAATCATTCCTTTAGATATACCTGGTAATGGCTGTTTACATAATCAAACCAGCCCTAATACCATTGCCGAGCTTACCGATGCATTACGCCAGCAGTTACCTAGCCGAAGCCAATTAAACTTAATTGCCATTTCTATGGGGGGGATGATTGCAGTAGATTGGATGAATCGTTATCCGATGGAAATAAAATCCACAGTTTTAATTAATAGTAGTTTACGAAACTATTCACCCTTTTATCAGCGATTACGCTGGCAAAACTACGGTTCTATTATTAGCTGTTTATTTGGAACTGCTGAACAAATGGATCAATTAATTCTAAAATTGACATCAAATAATCAGCAAAACGATAATGAATTATTAAGGCTATGGAAACAATGGCGTGAACAATACCCAGTCACTAATAAAAGTGCATTTAAGCAGTTGCTTGCAGCTGCTAAATTTATTAGCAATACAAAACCTATGCACCCATTGTTTATTGTGGCATCACGAAAGGATCAATTGGTTGATTATCGCTGTAGTTTAGCCTTAAAAAAGGCCTGGCAATCTGACTACCAGGAACACTCCACAGCTGGGCACGACCTACCGCTTGATGAGCCTAACTGGTTAATCAGAACAATTGCTGATTGGTATTCTGGTATATGATTTTTAGATTGTTTTACTGCTTAATTTTTTGTTCAATTTCATCGACACGTTTTTCTAGCACTTCTAATTTAGAGCGAGTTTTAGCTAAAACTGCCTTTTGCACCTCAAATTCTTCGCGAGTGACTAAATCTAACTTTCCTAAAGCACCTTGTAAAATAGCATGGAAATTTTTCTCCATATCTTCTTTTACATTATTTAAGCCGGGAGGAATAGCATTTGCCAAACGGTTAGCAATATCATCAATTGATTTTGAATCAAACATAGGTATTTTCTCTAATTATAAATTAATATATAGAGCTATTTTAGCATAGAAGATGACCACTCTATAGAGCTAGCTCAATATGGCGTAAAATCACTTTATATTGACAGTGAAAAAGGAAAAATAATGAAAGTAGGTTTAATTGGGTTGGGTGCAATGGGCTTAGGAATGGCTGTTAATTTAGCCAAAGCCGGGCTATTATCAGCGGTGTACAACCGGACAGAAAAAAAAGCAAAAGAGCTGTCAAGCCAGCTTAATGTTGCTTATTGCCAAACTCCACAACAGCTTGCTGAGCAAGTTAATATTATTTTAATCTGTATCTCTACAGACCAAGATGTTTTAGAAATTATTGAATCCATTATGCCAGCGATTCATAAAAACTCAATTGTAGTGGATATGTCTACTGTGAGTAATGAAACAGCCATTAAAGCAGCCGCTATATTAGCCAAAAAACAAGTAGCTTTTCTTGATGCTCCAGTATCAGGAGGTGTTGAAGGTGCAAAGGCTGGCACTTTATCTATAATGGTGGGTGGAGATAAACTGGTTTTAGAAAAAATTCGTCCCATTTTAGCCACCATGAGCTCACGTATTGTTTATATGGGAGCGGTTGGAACGGGCCAAAGTACTAAAGCTGTTAATCAAATAATGGCAGCGGGTATTAATCAAGCGGTTACTGAGGCATTGGCTTTTGCTCAAGCGCAAGGGCTAAATATGGAAAAGGTTATTGAAGTTGTTTCAGCAGGTGCGGCAGGAAACTGGTTTTTGCAGCATAGAGGGATCAGTATGAGTCATGGGGTTTTTGACCCTGGGTTTAAAGTAGCTTTACATTATAAAGATTTAAAAATTTGTCAGAAAATGGCTAAGCAGGTATCAATGCCAGTTAACTTAACTGATAAAACAGTCGATGATTATAAGGTGCTTATGCAACAAGGGTTAGGGAATGAGGATATTTCAGCTTTGTATCGTTTAAAAAGCACGGAAAATTAACTTAGGATAGCAGGCTTAAGCCTGCTCTTACTATGAAAAATACAGGTTAAAACCTGCGCTCCAAAAGATACGTCTAATAAGGTGATATTTGTTAAAGCTACAAATCCAACCCATCACCAGCAATTGATCTGAAGCCCTTTTCTGTTGGAGGGCTTCAAAGCAAAGCTAATGATTAAACAACAAATAACTCGCAAAACAGTCCAGTTGCTGTAAATTTTTGCTGTATGGAATTATCTGACGCAAAGCGTAAAGTTTATTTTTTGCTGCTATTAAGTGAGTTTGGGCAAGTAAATCTAAAACCTCCTTAGTTTGCTGTTGAATTAAAAATGCGCGAAAAATTAAGGCTATTTCGGTTGTTTTTAAATGTAAAGAGCGACTGATTGCTACGCTACTTTTCTCAATATTATTATTTAGCATTGCCTGTACGGCAACTGATAAGTAATATTGAGCAGACTGCTCAGAACTAACAATATTACTTAAATCAGCTTTACACCTTGGACAGCATAACGCTTGTTTTAGGCGTGCATTACAGCTGGGACAGCGTTCTATCATGATTCCAGATAATAGATAATGTCGTTTAGTTTTTCGACATATTCGTCCAGTTTTGCAATATCTTCAGAGGCTATACACTCGCTAATCACTTCAATTAAATCAACCATATCTTCTTTATCTTCACTGGAGGTAGTGTCGAATAAGCCTTCTGCCTTGCTGATAACAGCATGGGCTGCTTCTATTTCCGGTATAACAGCGTGTTCAATTACCTGAGATGCGTCTGGTTCATACAGGCTGGAGTCCAGTTTTCCAAATAAGGATGAAACTCGTTGTTTAGCTGTTTCCATGCCACTGCTTTCGAAACTGGATAAGGCATTGTTGATAGTGATGGACTTTTCTAAGCCAGTAGCCTTTTCTTGAGCAGAAACTTGTAACATGCCATTAAGGTCAAGGCCTAAGGTAAGAGTGATAATATTACCTGCTTCCACATCTAGTAGCCCTTCAATCTTAAACTCCCCTATTTTTACATTGTTTAATGCGTCTGGATCCTCACCTTGGTAAATAGTCACTTCAACGGTTTCCTGACCATCATGGTGGGTTGTAAAAGCTTCTGATTTACGGTTTGGTAATACACTATTCTTATGAATAATCGGGACAAAGGTAAAGGGGTATGATTCTCCATTTAAATTACCAATGGCGCTGGTACCATAAGTATAAGGTGTAACATCAACCAGTACGGTATCTATTTGTTGACCATTAATCATGGCTGCTTGAATGGCTGCCCCCATAGCAACACATAAATCTGCATTGATTTCACCATGAGGTTCAAAACCAAACTCATTAGTCAGACGTTCACGAATATAAGGGGTGCGGGTTGAGCCACCAACTAAAATAATTTCATCAATATCAGAGGCAACGAAATGAGCCCCTTTCATGGCAATATGCACAGCATCCATAGTGGCATTAATATAGTCTTCAATCATTTCCTCGTATGCCATTCGTGACAGTTCGACTGATAAATGAATGGGAGAGCCTTCATGTTCCAGCAAATATTCTTCATCAATCTGTGCGAAAGGCTGGTCAGAGAGTAAGAATTTGGCATTTTCAGCCGCCCGGTTAAGACGAGCCATGGCTTTACTGTGCTGGCGCGCATCTACACCAAAGCTCTCTTGTAAGTGATTCAGCAGGAATTCAATAATTTGTTGATCAAAGTCATCGCCACCTAAGTGATTATCACCATGACTGGCAAGTACTTCAACCACACCTGACTCGATATTAACCACTGAAACATCAAAAGTACCACCCCCTAAATCATAGACCAAGACCTGTTTTTTCTCAGACTGGTTGGAGTCATAAGTTAAAGCGGCGGCTGTGGGTTCATTAATCATCCGTACCACTTCTAACCCTGCAATTTCGCCGGCTTCACGCGTCGCTTGGCGCTGTGCATCGGAAAAGTACGCGGGGACGGTAATAACCGCTTTAGTTACGGTCTGCCCAAGGTGTTTCTCAGCAATCGCTTTAAGACGCTTAAGGATAATAGCCGAAATTTCCTGAGGACTATAGTCCTGTTCAGCCATATTTATCTGGGTATCTTGCCCCATTAGACGTTTAATTGATTTAATGGTACGTTCAGGGTAAACCAGATATTGATTTCTAGCGGTTTCTCCAACAATAACGTCGCCATTATCATCAATCCCAACAACAGAAGGTAGGATTTTTTTATCCCCATCACTAATAACAGTGACATTACCTTGTTCAACCACTGCTACTTCAGAGTTAGTTGTGCCTAAATCTATACCAATAATAATTTCATTCATAAGGTTTATTACCCATTAATTTTATTTACTTTTACCTCTGCTAATCGCAGAATCTGATTTTTATATAAAAAACCTGTTCGCAACTCTTCAACAACTATTCCATTGTCCAGCTCAGGGTTGCTAATGGTTTCTACCGCATGCATTTTTGTTGGGTCAAGTAATTCACCTTTACATTCAATAGGGTATACCTGGTATCGTTGTAATAATTGAGTAAAACGCTTTAAACTCATTAACTGTCCGTCTTCAAAACGTTTAATAAAAGCAATATCTTTTTTTCTAGAACTTTTAAACAGTGAGCTAACGGGCTGGTAGTTTTGTAAAACTGTGCTCGCTAATAATAGGCTGTCATAAATATCAATAAACTCTAATAACAAGGTACGCATCATTTTATCTTGTTGCTGCTCAAAGTTTTCGCGAGTTAAGGAAAGTTCTTTAGCTAGGTGCTCCTTATCCTCTTGTACGGTTGTTAATGCAGAGCTCAGCGTGTCCAATGTGTTTTTAAATTGCCTTGATTCAGCCTTTACCTCCGATTTCAGGCTGGTTAATTCACTGAGTAAGCTAAATAAGTCAGGCTGCTGTGCAATAGGGCTTAAGTCAAGGGAGTTCTGTTGCAAATAGTGTTGAAACTGCTCAAGTAATTCTGTTTGTTGGACTTCAGTGGTCATTATTTTCTGTTGTAGCAATAGCATTCAAGATAGTTGAATCATCAACCGTCGTATTTAACAAGGCAATAAAGTTTTCAGCAGTCAAAGAGGTGGTATGTTCAGTTTTTAAGGCCTGGTCAATAAACTGATTAAAGTTGGCACTAGGAAAACTAAATAATTCGTGACTTAAGCGGCTTTTTTGATCTTTAATTGCTGTGTAGGCATTATGTATTACCTGAAATTGCTCTTGGTCGTGGTCGGGTGGGTTCTGTTTTGCTTGCTGTAAGTAAGCTTGCTTGATTTCAGTATCATCCGCTCCGGGATTAATATTTAAAATTTGATAAGGTGTTTTCATAATAGGTATTAAAAAGGACATTTATTACTTTGGTTAACATCAAAGGTATCAAGCACATCAGAAACAGTGACATTAATATCAATATTTAAGCTATCTGCCGCTTTTAAAAAGACTAATGCTGTAAGTAAGTCTGGATTTCTCATCAGGGCAGACATAATTTTTTCTATGCTTACAGCACCATTAACAACGTCTTTAAGTAACCGCTCAGGAGAGGTGTTTTTTGCTATAGACTCAGCTTTTCTAGCCATTTTGTCTACGACGTTATCTGAAAGGTGTCCAAATAATTTTTCCATAGGGTCAAAATAGTATTCTTCCTCCTC
>CAYYNM010000117.1:6867-10303 GCA_964472945.1 uncultured Methylomarinum sp.
TCCTCCTCTTCATCATCAAAGCCAAATAGTTTATCAAGAAACCCCATGCTACGTTGAGGGTGAGCATAATAATAATCATCAAGAAACGGTGTGATTAAAATGACAGCTCGATTGTCTTTATCTTCAGAAGCTTGCTGCTGGGCATTTTCCAAACGCCGAATAAAATTATAAGTGCAGTTTTCAGGGATTCCATTACAGTTAGAATAGGCTTGGTAATAATGCCAAATAGGTTTATTCCATTTAGCTATCGCTTGTTTTGAGCAATAGCGTAATAATTGAAAAGCATTATACTTATCCAGAGCCTCAGTTAAACTTAAAAATAAATCTTCAGTATAATTTTGTTCTGCTAGTGATGTTTTTAAAGCGGGTTTGATTTTATCCAAAGCCTTGTGTAGTAAAGGCTCAATGCTTTTGTCTTTACCATAGTATTCAAGCTGTTGAATAATACGTTTTAACTCCTGTTCAGAAAGCAGGTAGCCTTTGATGGGTGTTAGCACTTTTAAAATACTTGTGTAAGGTAAGTTAGCTAACAAAGCTTCCATGGCAACCTGAAAATAAGCATTTACGGGGTCTAAATGCTGATGATTCAGTGCCTCAGCAATGTATTTAAGCCCTTTTTCTTTACCTTCAGAGACAAAACAAAGTATCCCACGTAAAAGTTGAGTTTGACTAAGGTAATGTTTACCCAGTTTTAATGCTTCTGCCTGGTTAATTTCATTATCAACCAAGTGGTATTTTTTACTGGTAATGAGCAACCTAGCCTGTGCTAAATGACTGGCAAACAAAACGTCTTTGGCAAAAGTATTAAGCGGGTCCTGTTTTAGAATTTTTAAGGCATATTGACAGGCTTTTTTGTTGGCTTTATTAGCGGTGGCTGTTTTAATGGCCTGGGTCAGAATATCAATGTTATCTGGAAATTTTTCTAAAGTCTTTTTTAACCAAGATTTATATTCCTTTATATCTTCATCATATTGACTCAAGTCATGCAGAATTTGTCTGTAGCTAGATAAATCTTCAGGGTCATACTCTAAACTATCAATGATGAGTTGAGTTGTTTCTTCTGATGGTGGCTGTTGCTTGGCAATATGACGCTGAATAAAGGCAATTTTTAAATTATGGTCAGTATTTTTCTCAGCTTTTAAGGCATCAATACAGTTTAACCAATAATCTTCGGCATCATAGGTATTGTCTTCAGCTTCACACACCAATGCTTTTATGCGGTTTTCTTCAAAGACACTTGGGCGATTAAAATGCTTGTTAAAATTACTGCGTCCAGCTGGGTAACTTGCTAGTAGAGCCTGGCAAAACTGCTGGATAAAATCGGTATCACATAAGGATTGAAATTTAATACCCGCATTAAATTTTATTTTGTCATTTAGATTGTCTTTATGTTGAACAAAATAATCAACAAATTGTTGCTGTTTTTTACTAAACCCTTTTAGTTCCGCAATTAATTTCCGCTGTTTTTTACTGAGGGTGATAAGCTGCTCAAATAACGCATTCCCTTCTAAAGTTAAGGTTAATAATAAATTAGCTGCTGGTGAGTAAACTGAGCTGTTAGGAATTTTAGCCAATAATGCCTGAGCTTGAGAAATTTGTTCGGGTATAAACTGTACAGCATTTAATAAGGTGCGTAAGTCTTTAAAAGCAGAACGGTAAGGTATGCTTTTTATAGTCTTGTTTAACTCATCCTGGTTATTATCTTGATAAAATTGTAATGCTGTTTGTACAGTTTTAAACTGGTTAATTAAAGCTGAATCCTTAGGTAAGTCTTGTTGTAACTCTTGGTGTTCAGTTAATATTAACAAGCCTAATAAAGTAGTAAGCTCAGGATATTGTTTATCCAGTTGTTCTGCTGATAATGCTTTTAACGCAGTTTGAAGTTTGTTATTGTTCTTTGTTTGGATTAGCCAGCAAATATAATGGTCGTATGCATCATAAGGAGGCTCTATATGTTGGATGTAATTATCCCATAACACTAAGGCTTCTTTAATCATCTCCCTGCTGGCAAAAGATAAAGCACGTTGTAAATAACAAAAAGCTAATTGCTGTTGATATTTTTTATCATCTGTTTCGGCCCACAGTTTTTTATACAGCCTGATCGCTTCCTTATAATGTCTCGAATCTAATTGAGACTGCGCTTGTTGTTTCATGTCATTAATTGTCATAGATAATGCAGTTATTTAATTGCCTGTATTTGAGATGGCTTAGCCACCAAGCTATTATAATGGAATAGCCTTATATCGCAATAAAACAATGTATTGAAAAATTAGTTTATGCGCAAAAATAATACTTGTCACAAAATTGTCACATTGTTGTTGCACAATAGCCCCATGTTATCAATACAGAGTAGAAAAATATGAAATTAAAATCATTAGTTGCTGCATTAGGTTTTGCTTCAGCAACATTATTAAGTGGTACTGCAATAGCAATACAGACCGTTGATGCAGGTGTACCTGAGTACCAAAAAACAAGTGGTGTTTCTGGTAATATCTCTAGTGTAGGTTCTGATACCTTAGCAAACTTAATGACACTTTGGGCTGAAGAGTTTAAGCGTAATTATCCCAATGTAAATATTCAAATTCAAGCAGCTGGCTCTTCAACTGCGCCTCCAGCATTAACTGAAGGGACTTCAAATCTTGGCCCTATGAGTCGTAGAATGAAGGATAAAGAGCGTGACGCTTTTGAAAAGAAATACGGTTATAAGCCAACTGTAATTCCTGTCGCTATTGATGCTTTGGCTGTATATGTTAATAAAGAAAACCCCATTAAAGGTCTTTCTATCCCACAAGTTGATGCCATTATGTCATCGACGCTTAAATGTGGACATGGCTCTGAGATTACAACTTGGGGTCAAGCTGGATTAGAAGGTGCCTGGGCAAGTAAACCCATTCAGTTATATGGTCGTAACTCAGTTTCTGGTACTTATGGGTATTTTAAGAAAAAAGCTTTATGTAAGGGTGATTACAAAAGCAATGTCAATGAGCAGCCAGGTTCTGCATCTGTTGTACAGTCAGTTACTTCGTCATTAAATGGTATTGGTTATTCAGGTATTGGCTATAAAACTTCTGGTGTTAAAGCAGTGCCATTAGCTAAAAAAGAAGGACAGGCTTTTGTTGCAGCGACTCCTGAAAATGCAGTATCAGGAAAATATCCTTTAGCTCGTTTCTTGTATATTTATGTAAACAAGAAACCTAACAAGCCTTTAGCACCATTAGAGCGAGAATTTATCAAAATGATTCTTTCTCAAATAGGTCAAAAAGTTGTTATTAAAGATGGCTATATTCCTTTACCAGAAAAAGTGTTGATGAAATCTTTAGAGGCCATTAAATAAATTAGTGGAAAGTAGCTCTTTAAATGAACAGGGAGTACACAAGGATGTGCTAAGTAGGCAGGCATAATTAACTTAACCTTTTAATTCTCGTCATTCCCGAGT
>CAYYNM010000118.1:0-10296 GCA_964472945.1 uncultured Methylomarinum sp.
ACTGTTAAACGTTTAATCTCATCCCAGTTTTCTGCATCAACTAAGTCTGCTGGTGCCATCCAAGAGCCACCTACACAAGCAACATTGGGTAAAGCTAAATAAGCGGCTGCATTTTTAGGGCTAACGCCGCCCGTTGGGCAAAAAGTAACTTGAGGTAATGGGCCGCCAATTGATTTTACCATAGGAATTCCTCCTGCCGCTTCCGCTGGGAAGAATTTCATTTCTGTAATCCCTTTTTCAAGTAAATTCATGACTTCGCTAGGTGTTACAACACCCGGTAGAATGGGAACGCCTGATGCGAGGGCTGCGTCGATAACAGTATCTGTTACGCCTGGGCTAACAATAAATTCTGCACCTGCTTCAATTACCTGATTTAAAGTTTCCAGATTTATCACGGTGCCAGCACCCACAATAGCATTAGGTACTTCAGCTTTAATTTTTTTGATTGCTTCCAGTGCAACGGGCGTGCGTAAAGTAATTTCTAATACTTTTAGCCCACCTTCAACCAATGCATTTGCAAGGGGTACGGCATGTTCAAGTTTATTAATAACCATCACCGGAATTACAGGTGAAGTGTTCATAATATCTTTTATTGCGGTCATTTTGTTTCTCTTTTTTATAATAATATAGGTTGGGGAAGGCTATGAGCAAAAGTGTTTTAATCAACAGGAAATAAGTTAGACGCACCTGTTTCAGCCGTCGATGCACCTAATCTAAAACCTCCAAACATTTCACGGCCCTGACCATAATGATGATTATTGGCCCGGTTAGGAATTGCCACTCGCTTATCAAATTCAGCTGCATCGACTAAGGCATTAACTTCACCTGTTTGTAGGTTTAAGGAAATAATATCGCCTTCAAGTACCTTGGCTAAAGGGCCTCCCATCTCACATTCAGGACATAGGTGAATAGCAGAAGGTATCTTACCTGATGCACCTGACATACGGCCATCAGTGACCAGAGCAACTTTAAAGCCTTTGTCTTGTAATACGCCAAGCGGTGGGGTTAGTTTATGTAATTCAGGCATACCATTTGCTCTGGGGCCTTGAAAACGGATAACGGCGATAAAATCTTTTTCTAACTCACCTTTATAGAAAGCTTTTAGGAAATCTTCTTGGTCATCAAATACAACGGCGGGTGCCTCTACAATTTGATGGTCTGCTGAAACAGCTGAGAGTTTTGATACGCCTCGGCCTAAGTTACCTTTCATTACATGTAAGCCACCACTTGAGGCAAAAGGTTGTTCAACGGTTGCGAGGACTTCTTTATCTAGTGAAACTTCTGGGCAGGATTCCCAGATAAGTTTACCATTCTGTAATTTAGGCTCTTGGGTGTAACTATTCATGCCTTTTTTATCAGCAACAGTCAGAATATCTTCATGTAATAAGCCATTTTTTAATAGTTCAGCGATTAATACACCCATACCCCCTGCAGCATGAAAATGGTTAACATCAGCTGGACCATTGGGATAAATTTTAGTTAATTGGGGGATGGCTTTAGAAAGATTATCAAAATCATCCCAATTTAGAGTAATGCCAGAAGCTCTGGCAATGGCGATTAAGTGCATGGTATGGTTAGTTGAACCCCCCGTTGCTAATAAGCCAATAACAGCATTGATAATGGCTTTTTCGTTAACCATGTGTGCGATAGGGCGGTAATCATCACTTAAGGCAGTAAACTTAAGGACTTGCCTGGCTGCTTGTGCGGTAAGTTCATCACGTAATGGAGTGTATGGGTTTACAAAGGAGCTTCCTGGAAGGTGTAAACCCATAATTTCCATCATCATCTGGTTACTATTTGCTGTACCGTAAAAAGTACAGGTACCAGGAGAATGGTAGGAGGCCGATTCTGATTCCAAAAGTTCTTTACGACCAATTTTGCCTACTGCATAAGCCTGACGAGCACGCGCTTTCTGTTTGTTGGTGATGCCACTTTGCATGGGGCCTGCGGGTACAAAAATAGCAGGTAGATGACCAAAACTTAAAGCACCAATTAAAAGCCCAGGGACAATTTTGTCACAAACACCTAAATACATGGCACCATCAAACATGTCGTGACTCATGCCGACAGCTGTTGCCATGGCAATTAAATCACGGCTAAATAAGGACATTTCCATACCAGGTTGCCCTTGGGTAATGCCGTCACACATTGCTGGAACACCTCCAGCAAATTGAGCAACTCCGCCGGCTTTAGCCACTGCGGCTTTAATCAAATCAGGTGAGTCTTTATAAGGCTGGTGAGCAGACAACATATCATTATAAGCAGAAATAATGGCAATATTAGCTTTTGTTTCGCCGGTTAAATCTGTTTTTTCAGTAGGGCTACAAGCAGCAAAGCCGTGTGCTAAGTTGCCACAAGCAAGTTTAGAACGATTAGGGCCTTTTTTGGAAAGGCCGTCAATATATTGTAGGTAAGCTGTTCGAGACGTGTGGCTTCGTTCGATAACATCTTGTGTCACTTTTTCTATAATGGGGTGCATAATAGCTCCTGTTAGATATAACTAAAAACTGTAGAGCGGACTTTAATCCGCAATAACTCAAAAATATTGGCTCAATGGCGGACTGAAGTCCGCTCTGCACTTATAAATTGTGGCTTATTACTCTTCCCAATCTCTGCCGTCGCGAGCTAATAAAGCTACTGAGGCAACGGGTCCCCAACTGCCTGCCGGGTAGGGTTTTGGCGGTTCATTTTGGTGTGACCAGGCATTTTGGATTGAGTCTATCCAGATCCAGGCTTGTTCAATTTCTTCTCGGCTTAAAAATAAAGTAGGGTTTCCCCGCATCGCTTCAAGAATTAACCTTTCATACCCACCAAAAAGTGGCTTTTCTTTATTTTTATCAGAAAAACTTAAATCAAGCTTGGTCTTTTGTAATTTAATATTGCCATCAATGGAGGGGACTTTATTGAGCATGTGTATCTCAACACCTTCTTGCTGCTGTAGGTAGATAATTAACTTATTGGCTGGGAGTTGCTGAAAACTGTCTTTAAATATGTTATGTGGTAGTTGTTTAAAATTAATGACAATTTCAGTCCGCTTATTTTGCATGCGTTTACCCGTACGCAAGTAAAAAGGGACGTCTGCCCAGCGCCAGTTATCAATATCAACACGTAGGGCGACAAAACTTTCTGTTGTACTGTCCGTATTTGCCCCTTCTTCTTCCAAATAGCCAGGCACTGATTCGCCATTTAGAAAGCCTGCAGCATATTGTCCTCGTACTGTTTTTTCTGCAACATCATTAGCCGTAATAGGGCGTAATGCTTCTAGTACTTTTACTTTTTCTCTACGAATACTTTTAGCTTCAAGGTTGACAGGGGGTTCCATGGCAATAAAAGTCAAAATTTGCAATAAGTGATTTTGCAGCATATCACGCGTTTGCCCGGTATGATCGAAATACCCCCAGCGGCCTTCAATACCGACTTCTTCTGAAACCGTAATTTGTATTGAATCTATGGTATTGTGATCCCAGTTGCTAGTAAAAATAGAATTGGCAAAACGTAGGGCGAGAAGGTTAAGAACGGTTTCTTTGCCAAGATAATGATCTATCCGGTAAATTTGGTCTTCATTAAAAACCTCTGCAAAAGCATCATTAATTTCCTGTGATGATTTAAGGTTATGGCCTAGCGGTTTTTCCATGACCACTTTTGATTCTGTAGTCAAAACACCGGAATGTTTAAGCCCTTGGCAGATATGTCTAAATAGAAAAGGAGCAACAGAAAAATAATTAATTAAAACCCTTTGTTCGCTATCAACAATGCTCTTCAGTTGTTGATATTGTTCCATTTTAGTAAGATCAATTTGTAAATAAGCTAATCGATTTGAAAACCGTGTCCAGATTTTGTTATCAATGGGCTCATTTAAAAAACTTTCTAAACTTTGTCGAGCGACCTGAATAAATTCCTCGTTACTTTTAGCATGTAAATCCACTCCAGTTATATGGGTGCCTTTTTCAATTAGCCCTGATTTTTCTAAGCGGTATAAAGAAGAAATAAGTTTGCGAGTAGATAAGTCACCTAACGCACCATAAATAATTAAATCACAAGGTTTAAACGATTCTTGGTTTTGCATATATTGTTAAATAATTGAGTGAGTATCTGACTCTGGTGTAGATAATATTTGATGTATTATACGTGGAATTTAAGCGAATAACTAAAATGGCTGGTAATTGAAGTGGGCTAATCAATATCGCTGGGGTTCGTCACCTCACCCCAGCCTACAGTTTTGCTGCGTAGCCAAAAACTACTCCCAATCTTCATTAATCCTCTCAGCAGCAACACTTCCCCAATCATCTGAATAGCCCCCGTCCTTAACCCAGCGATGAAAAGAGGAATATTGCCACGCCTTTACGCTGTCCACATAACCATGTTTAACTGGGTTGTAATGAATATAATCCACATGTCGATAAAAATCGACTTTATCACGGATAACATGTTCCCAATAACGGCGTTGCCAAATATTTCGCTCGCCTTTGCGTTGCCTGCTCTTTGATATTACTTCACCCTTTTTAATTTGTCGGGAAAACCGAGCTTTAATTAAAGACCAACGCATAGGAAAGTTATCATCATCTTCCGGTAAAGACCAAATACAGTGTAAATGATCGGGCATAATGACAATGGCATCTATTTTAAAGGGATGATCTTGCTGAGTCTGTCTGAATGCCTCTCGCAATATTGCCACCTGTTGTACAAGTAGATTATTTCCTTGTCGTATTGCCAGGTTGACGGTAAAGAAATAACAACCGCCTTTAATTCTGGCTCGTTTGTAGGTTCGCATATTGTTTTTTTTATGGGTAAATGCTGGGATTGCGCTATCGCTCCATCCCAGCCTACATTAAAGGTAGGCTGGGGTGAGGTACGAACCCCAGTTGGCTCGTTTGTAGGTTTGCATATTGGTTCTTTATGGGTAATGCTGGGATTACGCTATCGCTTCATCCCAGCCTACATTAAAGGTAGGTTGGGGTGAGGTACGAACCCCAGCATTTAGGCTTTATTCTTCAGGAGGTGTTTTTTTCGACACCCTCGAATCATTTCACCTCGTTTTCTATGGTGGTTATTATTCACCATAATGAGCGATAAATAATTAACTTTTTCACCCTGCAAGCTGACTATATCATGAACAATACGCTCTTCAGGTGAACCTGCTTTTTCTATAAAACAGCTGTTGGAAAGTAAGTTTTTCTGTTGTAAAAGCTCAATAATATCATCCAGAATAGGTTTTACTTTTAATAGCACTAAGGTGTCAAAATCATTCAGCAGTGCATCAATCATTTCCAGGCCATAGCCGGCTGGAATAATGGCAACCGTATCATCAGTATCGGCTAATGGCATTTCAGCTCTGGCGGCTGCGGCATTAAATGAGGTAACCCCTGGGATAGTTTCTACCCTAATATCTCCATCTAAACTTTTAACAGTTTTTGCTAAATGTTGAAAAGTTGAGAAAGTGGAGGCATCGCCTTCGACTAAAAAAATAACATCATGTCCTTGGTGTATTTGTCCAATAACAATTTGCGCTGCTTGAAGCCAATATTTTGCTAATTTCTCTTTATCATGTGTCATAGGGAAAACCAGCTCTGTACTATTTTTTGGCTTGCTTAATCCTGCTTGTAAGGCTATTTGTAAAGCATAGCTGCTACCACTCTTCTTTTTTACTGGGTAGGTCCAATAAGCTTCTGATTGCAATAAGCACCAGCTACGGCGAGTGATCAAATCGGGATCACCTGGGCCTAGCGATACACCATATAAACTTCCAATCATGCTGATTTCCTTTGTGCTGAAACAATCCATACAGGGTTTTCAGCCTGCATTCTATACATCTGTAAAATGGCTTGGCTTCGTGATGCTTGAAGTTGAGTCATATCCCAGTTGGCATCCATTTGTTTTAAAGTTTCAATCGCGGTGGTCAGGTTTTCAATCGTGACAAAATTCATAACTAACCAGCCATCAGAATTTAAACGCTTAAGGCATAGCTGGATTAAACCGGATAACTCTCCTCCCGTTCCTCCAATAAAAATAGCATCAGGTGCAGGCCAGTTATCTAAACCAACGGGAGCCTTACTATTGATTAGCTGATAATTGTATATCGCTAATTGGTCTGCATTTTTTCCTGCTATTTCATAATCAGCACTATTTTTTTCGACGGCATAAACATAGCCTTGAGAACATAAGCGAGCCGCCTCTAAACCAACAGAACCAGAACCCGCGCCAATATCCCAAACAATGCTATTGGGTTTTAATTGCATACGAGCTAATGAAACTGCACGTACTTCACGTTTGGTAATTAAGCCTTTATCGGGTTTGCGTTGGTAAAAATCACTGTCTTGCAGACCAAATAAAATGGCAGGTTTGTGAGTCTGTTTTCTATTTAAAATAACAATATCATTACCATTAAAAGCTTGGTCGGCGATATAGGCTACCGGCTTATTCTGAATGATCTTTTCATCAGCACAAAGCAAGTTTTCTGCCACTGAAATATCAAATTGATCTGCTATATTTTCAATTACCATCATTCTGGCAATACGATCAGGCGAATTTTCGGGGCCTGTTAGAATAGCTAATTTATCGTTATTTAAAATGGCTTGTAATAAGGTATAAAATCCATGGTCAGGGCCTGCTCCTTTGGTCCATTCAGTTGCATCCTTACTATGTACAGAGAATATTTTTGCATCCTGCCAAGCTAAACCGATTTGCGCAAAAGCTAATTGAACTGAAGAAATATTGGGGATTATTTGTAATTGTTCAGCCGCTAGTCTTTTATATAAATAGCTGGCAATACCATGACATAAAGGGTCACCTGTTGCTAAAACAACGACCTGCTGGTTCGCTTGTAATGCTGTTAAAATCCATCCAGGTACATCCTTTAATTGCCCGCTTAAATCTTTTTGTTCGGCATGGGTAATTTGTTCAGAAAATAATTTTAAGGTACGACTGGCACCAATAACAAGGTTAGCAGACTGGATTAGCTTTAAGGTTTCGGCTGTTAAACCCTTTATGCCATTATCCAGCACACCTATAATTTTACATGTCATCTATGCTCCTCATATTCTGACAGTTTTTGCCCTTCAAAATCACAGATTAAAATAATGTAATCAAATTTATCAGGGTAGCGAGATTTTAATGTATTGACCACACGTTTAGAGAGTTCACGGTAAAACTCGCTTTTTAAGCCGAGTTCTTGCATAACTTCACCTGCATAACGGGCGGTTTCATTTTGGCCGATAGATTTGCAAACCGCTTGCGGTGCACCGGCTACTTTAGCAATATCGGCTAATAATTGTGTGTTAACAGGGTTTCTTCGCGCATGAGTAATAATTTCGCCTTGAGCAATTTTAGTTAGTTTGCCAACCATGCCACCAATAATAATCTGATGAATATTATTTTGTTCGGCAGCATCTAGGGCAGGCCCTAAAAAATCCCCCATTTGAACAAAACACGCGGGTTGTAAATCAGGTAATTGACGAATCGTAAATTTTTCGGTGCGTCCGCCAGTGGTTAAAACAACAGTCTCTAAATCTTGCTTAGCCGCAACTTCAATACCTTGAACCACACTGGCGCGGAAGGCGGCTGTGGAATAGGGGTGAACAATACCGGTAGTACCTAGGATGGAGATTCCCCCGATAATGCCTAAGCGGTCATTTAAAGTCTTTTTGGCCATTTCTATACCGCCAGGTACTGAAATAGTCACCTTTAAGCCATGTTTTTGTAAGAGCTGTTTGGCAACTTCTTGTATATTGTCCTGAATATTTTTTCGTGGGACTGGGTTAATGGCTGGACCATTGATTTCAAGCCCCAAGCCTCGCATGGTAATGGTACCCACACCTTCTCCACCGGCTAAAATAATTGTGTTAGCCTGTTCTGGTATTAGTTCAAGATCTGCCGTTAAGTGTGCTTTATTTGTACAATCCGGGTCGTCTCCAGCATCCTTTATCACAACTGCATGGGCATGGATGGCATCACAAAAGCCCTCGGTAACAGTAAAAGTGATTCTTTGGCCATTAGGTAATAACGATTCTATTTGTTCAGGTACTTGTCCTGTTTGCAAACCTATTGCAGCTGCACGAGCGGCAGCAGCCGAGCATGCACCTGTGGTAAACCCCTTACGCGTACCTTTAGTTTTTTTTGCTTGCATTAGACTTATTTACTTTGAGCTTCAGCCAAAGCTAATAGAGCATGGATTGTAGCCACAACTAATGTTGAGCCACCTTTACGTCCATGAGTAACTATCCAGGGGACATCTTTTAATAATTCAAGTTCAGCTTTAGATTCAGCGGCTGATACAAATCCCACAGGCATACCAACAATAAGTGCAGGTTTAACACGTTCTTGTTTAATTAAACGAATAACTTCTAATAAAGCCGTTGGTGCATTGCCAACGGCAACAATGCTACCTGCTAATAAATCCGCCTGGTTTGCTTTACGCATAGCTTGAACTGCACGAGTAGTATTTTCTGCTTTCGCTTGGGTAATGACATCTACATCAGATATAAAGTGGTGGGTATTAACAGCAAAATGACTTAGTCGAGGTTTAGACAGGCCTACACAAATCATTTCCACATCGGCAACTATGGGTGCTCCAGCTAGAATGGCGGTAACTCCAGCTGTAACTGCCTGTGGGTGAAAGCGAGTTAAACCATTAAATTCAAAATCAGCCGTTGCATGAATCATACGGCGAACAATATTCCATTGTGCTTCGGTATAATGGTGTGTTCCTACTTCATTATCAACAATGGCAAAGGAATCATGTTCAATTTTTTGACCGGCTTGGGTGAGTTGCTCAGTAACAGTGTTTTGGCTCATAATGGGCTAATGCAGAAAATGTAAATTGATACAGTATAATACTTTGCTTAGCTTTGTAGCAAAGCGGTTTTTTGGAGTAAACGGACATGTCTACAGTAATAAAAACTAATTTAATTAGCACAGAAGAGTACTTGCAGGGTGAGTTAGTCAGTGAAGTAAAGCATGAATTAATCGATGGTTATGCCTATGCAATGGCTGGAGCTCATGCTAACCATGAAAGAATATCTATGACACTTGCTAAAAGATTTGGAAATCATTTAGACAATTTACCTTGCGAGCCTTTTGGCTCAGATATGAAGGTAAAAGCAGGCTTAAACTTTTTTTATCCTGACTTATCGGTTGATTGTGATTTTGATGAGTCACAGCCTTATTTTACTGAAACCCCCATTATTATTGTTGAAGTACTCTCCAAATCTACCCGTAGAACAGATCAAACCATTAAACGTAGAGCCTACCTTAATTTACCTAGCTTGCAAGAGTATGTATTGATTGAGCAAGACTTTGTTGATGTTGAAGTGATTAGGCGAAATGAAGGCTGGCAATCAAAGCATTATTATTTAGGTGATGAGGTCACATTTGAATCTATTGAATTAACTTTACCCGTGGAGGATATTTATCATCGGGTACAAAATGAAGATATGCTTGAGTTTTTAACAAAAGAAGCTGAATCTTAAATGCTTGAAGCCCCCTATGTTGTTGTCTCAGGAAGCAATGTTTTAGAGGTTATGGGGAGTAGACGATAGAAGTAGTGTAGAGACCAGAAATCGAAAGAAAGTTAAGAGCAGGCACATACTAAGTACCCACGTAAAATTAATTTAACAAAAACAACTGTCATTCCTGCGTGCTCTTAGCAGGAATCCATCTGACCTACACAGTAGATTCCCGATAAGAACACTCGGGAATGACGAAAATAAATTGTTAAGTTAATTATGCCTGTCTACTTATCGACAGTATTACTGGAGGCAGAGAAAAGCCAAAGCAGGAGGAGGTGAAAGGTAGTTTGTAAAAATACCTTTTTTTCCCTCTATTTCTTTAGAAGACAAAAACTCCATATACCTTTCATCCCCTGAAAAACATCCGTCTGGAACTTGTTAGGGGATTATCGTTGCACAAGAATATATACCCAAAAACCATTTGGGTTATATGCTTCTTGAGGGCGCAACCACACACGGGGTCGGGTCTTGACTCTTGCGTAGAAAAAATGCAACCAAAGAGACTGCTCTAGTCGAGTGAATAAAACAATAAAAGGCAAGAGTCAAGACGCGCACCCTTTCTCTCACGGCGAAACCGTTCTAAAAAACTGATTTTACAAGTTAGATTGTGCGTTTTTTTGAATTTTCAGTCATTCTCAGGTAATCAAACACCCTTCGTACATTGCGAGCCAATTTTCGGATGCATGAGGCAACACTCCCTTTACCCATTGCTTTAATTAATCCTGTGGCAAACCTTTCAACTCGATGTTCCAGTTTTTTTAACTTGAATTCAGAAAATACTAAAAACCATAGA
>CAYYNM010000119.1:0-5143 GCA_964472945.1 uncultured Methylomarinum sp.
CTATTCGCTTCAAATGAACAAAAAAACTGACTCAAAAGGGCTTTCCCTCGCGACGGTTTCTATTCTCGGACAGTCTTCTAGTGGTAGAGGTGTGTCTGTGTTTTAATTGGATCATTCATAATTACTATTTAATGACATGTAGAGAGCTTAAAGCAAAAGACTGGGTATCGGCTGAACTTATACATAATCAAGTCTCTTAATAGTGCAGGTCAATCACCCAGTTCAGTTTGAATTCTTTTCGACATGGCCATCATGACTCTCTAGTCAATTCCTTGCTTGAGGTAAGGAGACATAACCCGCTTCATTAACAACACTTTGGCCTTCCTGCGAAAGCACAAAATCAATAAAAGCTTGCAGTGCCGGCGAAAATGCTTGATTTCCTGGTTTATTCACCGCAATGCCCAGTGTACGGCTCATTGGATATAAACCTGAACGGATAGCATCCGGTGTCGGAGCAATTGCCCGAGATGACTTTTTTGCAGCAATGGCAAGTGTATGAGTTCCTTCTGAGTGCATAGCATTGCTGGAAAACCCGATACCGCTTATATCTGAAATTAATGCATCTTCAACTGCTTCAGGTCCCACTAATGCCTGAAAATCTTTACTAAAATCACCACCACATAAGGCCTTTTGCCTAAACAGGCTGGTCGCACCTGTATCGACTGTTAAACCATAAATCGCGATCGATTTTTTTGACAATTCACCACTTACACCCAACTGCCCCCATGTTTTTATGGATTTTTCTTCGTTACATCGGTAGGTACTGGAATACACAGCATCGAGGTCTTGCAGAGTAATACTTTTTAAAGGGTTTAAACCATTGACATAAACAGCCTCTGCATCCATGGCAACAGGAATAACGTGTACACCATAACCATAGCGTTGTTCAAACTCCTGTATTTCTTTATCGCTTAGTCGAGAGCTGATCAAAACCATATCGGCGGAGCCATTAATCAAGGCATCAATACCTGAAATTCCACCTGGGTCAGCGATGGTGACAGTGATCGACGGATTCTGTTCGGCAAAAGCTTGTGTCCAGTAGGTCATCAGGTTGGCCAATGCATCAGAACCGGTAAAGCTTAAGTAACCTGCGGCAGGTGTCAAAGGCTGGGGGGCTTCGGCTGCATTTGCCGTTATCGAAAAAAAGACTAGAAAAGCCTTCATTAAGATACTTATAAATAGTCGGAATAAAGGGCTGTTATGATTAGCTTTCATTTTGTTTACCTTTTTATATTAACTTAATTTACTTAAACGGGTATGACTGCCTGCAAGAGAAGTTAGCGCCAATAATACAGGGCTTCTTTTCCAAGCTCTTGCTCAATTTCGAGTAATCGATTGTATTTTGCAATCCGTTCGCCTCGACAGACTGAGCCCGTTTTGAGGTGACCACCATTCATTGCCACCGAAAAATCAGCCAGGAAAGTATCTTCTGTTTCACCAGAGCGATGCGAGATAAAATAGCGCCAGCCAGCATCGCGACATAGTTGTACTGCATCAATGGTTTCGGAGACCGTACCAATCTGATTAAGTTTAATTAACGATGAATTGGCCGTGCCTTCTGTTATCCCCCTTTGTATATATTGCGTATTAGTCACAAAAATATCATCACCAACAACCTCGATTTTATCACCAAGCCTATCGGTAAATTGCTTGAAACCGTCCCAATCATTTTCGGCTAATGGGTCTTCCCAAAGGACAATAGGGTATTTAGACAGCCATTGCTCAGCAAGCGTAATCAAGTCACTGCTTTGCATTTTACCTGCACCTGACCACTTGAGATCATACGGCCCTTGCATACTGGTAGCAAATGAATTGGCTGCACTGTCTATCGCAATGGCAATATCTTCGCCTGGTTTATACCCTGCTTTTTCTATAGCTTGAATAATGGTTTCTATTGCATCCTCATTACTATCAAGGTTGGGAGCAAAACCACCTTCATCCCCGACACTGGTCGCCAGTCCACGATCTTTCAGAATACCTTTGAGAACATGAAAAGTTTCTGCAACATAACGCAACCCTTCCCGGAAACAAGGGGCTCCTAAGGGAACGACCATAAACTCTTGAATATCCACATTATTATCTGCATGTTCACCACCATTAATAATATTCATACAAGGAATGGGTAGTCTTTTAGCCCCCACCCCACCCAGATATTGATATAACGGTGTATTAGTCGACATGGCCGCTGCTCTGGCTACTGCCATAGAAACACCCAGAATCGCATTTGCACCTAAATTTGCTTTATTTGGTGTTCCATCAAGGTCAATCAGGGTCCTGTCAACAAGAGGCTGTTGCAACACTTCCATACCACTTAAAGCATGCCTGATTTTGTTATTAACATTGGATACGGCCATTAGTACGCCTTTCCCCCCGTATCGTCCACTGTCACCATCACGTAACTCAAGAGCCTCATTCTGACCTGTGCTAGCACCTGAAGGCACCGAGGCAAATGCAGTGGTACCATCGTCAAGAGTTACTGATACACGAACGGTAGGGTTACCACGAGAGTCTAATATTTCCATTGCCTGAATAGTGGATATAAGTGCCTTTTTCATTTTTAATTCTCCAGTGGTACTGTAAAAAACAACTTAATGCTGGTGTATCAGTACCCAATTATGAGCCTGTTCTTGAGTACGTTATTTATAACTTACTCTTTAATAACAAAGCTGTCATTATGGCACTTGACAACACATAGTTGATGGATTGCCCAAGGTGTAATAAAGTTAGTTGTCATAACAACCATCGTAATAACAGTGAAAACAGTATCATCAATAATACCCAGTAGTTTTCCGATACTAATAAAAATAAGTACAGCCTCTCCCCTTGGAATCATCCCCACCCCCACCGCAAGCTGATTAATGCCTTGTTTACTGACATAACCTGCTGCCAGTTTACCCAATATAGCGGCAAATAATAAGCCAAGAGTTAGCCATAGAACCTCCGGTTTAACAAACAATTGTAAATTTACCTGCATCCCGACAAACACAAAAAAGATGGGGGCAAATATTTTTTCAAGTTGTTCAATCAAATCTTTAATTGAATTTCTTTTATCCTGAATATTATTCAGAATCATGCCTGACATAAAGGCACCACTAATTACCCCTACATTAAAAGTGTCGGCCAGCCAACTGACCAGAACCATCACAACAATAGGAACAAGTAACCGTGTATGCGATTTATCAAAGCTGTAATACCGGGGAATATGTTTCACCACCAGTTTTCCCAAAAAAATAATACCAACAAAGAAAAAAGCTGAATAAAAAAATAGCCAGACTACCCCGAAAATATCAAGTGTCTCTCCTAGTACAATATTGGCAATAAAAGATAAAAAAAACATGCCAAAAATATCATCAAGAAAAGCTGCATGTACCACCAATTTCGCCTCCCGGCTTTGGTGCTTATTTATAGATAAAAACATACCGCTTGTAATGGCAGCACTAGTTGTACACAGAGTCGCAGCAATAAAGATATGGGTTGAAGCAGACGCTTCAGGTAATAACCAGATACTGACGAAAAGCCCCAAAAAGAAAGACACCAGAGTCCCCGTTGCAGAGACTAGAAATGCCAAGGGTTCGGCAGCTTCTATGATTTCTTCTGTTTTAGTTTCCAGCCCCAGTTTAAATAACAATAAGAACACACCTATATTAGAAAATATCCATAGGGCAACACCTAACAGGATAATGCTTGGCGATTCGTTAGTGGTAAAAACTTTTACTAATCGATTGGCAAACTCCATGGTTTCAGGCTGGTCTGGGGCATAATAATATGCCACAGTATCTGCTACCGACAGATTGGAGGTCCATATTGAAGTAAAGATTTCATTGGCATCACTGAGGTGCATCAACATATAGAAGACCGGTGACCAATCAAGCCAGTACAATAGGTTACCGGCAACAATACCAATAAGCAATTCACCCAGTA
This sequence comes from uncultured Methylomarinum sp., assembly GCA_964472945.1. GTDB lineage: Bacteria > Pseudomonadota > Gammaproteobacteria > Methylococcales > Methylomonadaceae > QPIN01. The sequence goes on from CAYYNM010000119.1 coordinate 3,922, forward strand.
CATTTGGCAAGTGAAAATGTCTGGAGAAAATATGCCCGACCAGCGCCAGAATCACAATCAAACCAAATTCCAGCAGAATAAAAGAAAAAGGGTCCAGTGAGGCATATTGCTTGACCACCTCGGGCGGTATTTCAGCTGCACTTGCTGGAGATATAGCCATAAATACAAGTAATATGAGCACAAGCATAGATAAAGGATAAGTCATTTTTTTAACACTTAAAAACATAATTTGACCTCTGTTAATAAAATAAGCAAAAAGTACGGGGCTGCTCGCAAAGGTTTACTATACTTCGCACGGTCGTGACCGCGCGAAGTATAAGCTCTAAAAAATCCTGATATTCAGACAAAACCGCCCTGATAAAGCTGTAAACTGCTTAGGAGTATTGTTTTCTGTTAATGCTCCCTTTTAAATGACATGCACTATTTTAATTCCGGCAATAGTTGTAAATTCAGCCAGGATTAATAAGAGTGTAAAAACTGTAGCATGATCAATATTAATAGCTTTCTTCCATAACTTGTTCAAGCCTTCAATACCAAATGTTATTCAAGTATAAAGAAAATGATGTAAAGAAGAGTATCCTTGGGTAAATAAGTTCCTTTGAAGTTGCCCATTACTTTTATCAATTGGTAAGAGCAATGGGATTGGGTCTTTGATTTATGGTTTCACCATGTTATACCAGATTTAAAAAAAACAAAGGGCAACACTAATAACATATTAAAACTTTCACCACAAAGGAATTCGAGCCTATATTAGGTCACTAATTTTCTATAATGGCCCCCAACTATTACCTAGATACTGCTATATATCCTTTCTTATTTTGGTATTGGGTTTTTTTATATCGCATTTATTTGATTACAAAAGAAGCAAGCAAACTAAACAAATAATTCAAGTTTGCTCGCTATCACTCTGTGGTGAAACCCTCCTAAAAATTTGATTTTGAAAGTTAGATTATGAGATTTATTGAATTTTCCGGCATTCTCAGGTAATCAAACACCATTCGTACATTACTAGCCAGTTTTCGGGTGACTGAGGCAGGTAGTGATGCTGTGGCAAGTCTCGCTTACGACCCAAATGATCCTCAAAATTAGGCTGTGAACCTTGACATGGTAGCCCACATACTAACGATAATATTATCGCCATGCAGCTACAAGGGCACACAAGAGCGATTCCGTTTGATTGTTCAGGAGATGGCTTTGAAATAACTGGATAACAAAAAACATT
>CAYYNM010000119.1:5243-10262 GCA_964472945.1 uncultured Methylomarinum sp.
AAAAACATTAATATTAATAATGGAATGGTATCGCTCCAAAACCTCTTTGGAAGCACAATAAAATGGGTTGTAGGTTCGATAACTATTATAAAAACTATATACTTAGCCAAGGGAGACGTATAATTTGCTAAAATATACACGATCTTAAATATTTAGGAAAGAAAATAAGAATGGCAATGAAAACACCAAAAAGCCTCGAGACATTAGTTATTGATGGTTTTATTGATGAAGTGATTCATCCTTTAAAAAGTGGAAAGGAAGCAGCTGTATATGTTGTTCTTTCAGAAGGTGAAGTGCGTTGCGCTAAAGTTTATAAAGAAGCAAATAAGCGAGGCTTTCATAAACAGGCCTTATATCAAGAGGGGCGTAAAGTAAGAAATAGCCGGCAAGCACGCGCTATGAAGAAGAAAAGTCAGTACGGGCGTAAACAGCAAGAAGATGTTTGGCAAACAGCTGAAGTAGATGCGTTATACCGTCTTGCATTTGCAGGTGTTCGAGTGCCTCAGCCCTATAATTTTGTTGAAGGTGTGTTATTAATGGAACTGATAACTGATGATAGTGGGGCGGCTGCGCCAAGACTTAGTGATCTTGAGTTAACCAGTGAGCAAGCTATAGAGTTTCACGGCCTACTGATTAAAGAAGTGGTTAGAATGCTTTGTGCAGGGATGATTCATGGTGATTTGTCTGAATTTAATATACTGGTTGATGGTCAAGGACCTGTTATTATAGATTTACCTCAGGCAGTTGATGCTTCTGCAAACAATAATGCAGCAATGATGCTGGAAAGAGATGTTAGAAATTTAACCAGATATTTTGGTCAATTTGCACCAGAATTATTAAAAACTCGCTATTGTAAAGAAATTTGGAAGCATTATCAGAGCGGCAAGCTGACTCCAGATGTTAAATTAACAGGGCGGTTTACAAATAACCATAAAAAAGTTAATGTTAATGGTGTTATTCGAGAAATAAATGATGCCAGAGATGAAGCAATAAGACGAAAGTATGAGCAAAATTAATTAACACACCCATTAAAAAGGGCTAGGGAGTAGATAAGCAATGAGTACAAAAAAATATTTATCAGTTTTTTCACCGGCAAACGCTGAGCAGAGAAAGGCTAACTTTGAAGATTATTGGGTTTTTACCCAACAACATGGGGGTGAGCTATTTGAAGATGACCGTGACCTAGGTATTAAGCGAGCCAGATTAAAACACTTTCAGGATAATCCAGTAAAACTAAAGACTCCACTTGCCAATCCCGATGCTTTTTATCGTAATTATGTTGAAATAAAAGATGACCTAAAGACCTTGGATCAAAAGACTTTATTGCTAACAGGTATGTATAAATTTGCCCGGCATGAATGGGTAGGTATCAAAGGTGCCTGGGATTCAGTACCTGATATGGCAAATTCTCATAGTATTGAAGATAAAATTAGCCGAGTACATTTAGCAGAAGAATTTTGTCATGTTCGGTTATTTGATGAAATGCTGAAAACATGTGGCTTAGATAAAGTTGAATGGGTGCCTTTAGGCCCTATTAAAGAAAAAATCTATGAACAGTTTCCAAAATTCCCTGGGTTTTTAATGGATACCCCAGCATTTGTGACTGAATTAATGGGAGTTACCTTTTATTGTCATTTAAGTAATAAGATTAATGAGCTTTTTGCTGATGAGCCAGAAGTACGTACCCGATTACAAGAATTACTGGCTGAAATAACCATTGATGAAGTTGCTCATGTAGGACAAAGAAGAAATTTTATTGGCTCCATTGGAATGAAAGTTTCAAAAATGTTGGTCAAACCTTTTTATACCCTGTTCTTTAATGATATTCCTGAAGTCGGTGAATTATTTGATGTCAAACAAATGATTAAAGATGGTGAAGAGTTTGATTTTAATCAATTACCTGATTATATGATAGAAAAAAGCTGGATTCCTTCATATTGTAGAGCCTAATAGAAAAATAGTTGTAGGTAGGACATTTTCAGTTCTGGTTCAAAGTTGAAAGGTTCTGCCCATTTGCAATTTAGCTTGATAGACAAAACATTTCGCCTACCCTTTTATTGTATCTATTTTTAATTAAAACAAACGATGACTAACGCCATTAACTTATTTTCTGAAGCTAAAAAAGTAATTCCAGGTGGAGTTAATTCACCCGTAAGATCCTTTAGTGGGGTGGGTGGAACGCCTGTCTATATTGACCATGCCAAAGGTGCTTATATTTTTGACAGTGAAAATAAACAATATATTGATTATGTTGGGTCATGGGGGCCCATGATCTTGGGTCATGCGCACCCTGAAGTGATCGACTCGGTTAAGCAAATTGCAGAAAAAGGCTTGAGTTTTGGTGCGCCTACAGAACTTGAAACAGCAATGGCGACTAAAGTCTGTGAACTTGTTCCAGCAATGGATATGGTCAGAATGGTTAGCTCAGGAACAGAAGCAACCATGAGCGCATTACGATTGGCGCGAGGATATACAGGAAGAGATAAAATCGTAAAGTTTGAAGGCTGTTATCATGGCCACTCAGACTCATTATTAGTTAAAGCAGGGTCTGGTGCATTAACTTTAGGTGTACCCAGTTCTCCCGGTGTTCCTAAAGCTGTTGCGGCTGATACCATCACCCTTACTTATAATGATAGTGAGGAAGTGAAAAAAACTTTTACTGAAATAGGCGATGAAATTGCCTGCATTATTGTTGAACCTGTTGCCGGAAATATGAATTGTATTCCACCTGTTGCCGGCTTCTTAGAAACATTACGCCAAGTTTGTGATGAGCATGCTTGTGTATTAATTTTTGATGAAGTGATGACAGGCTTTCGTGTTGGCTTGCATGGAGCGCAAGGTGTTTATCAAGTAACCCCTGATTTAACGACATTAGGTAAAGTCATTGGTGGTGGTATGCCTGTTGGCGCTTTTGGTGGTAAGCAAAAAATAATGGAATTTCTGGCACCATTAGGCTCGGTTTATCAAGCCGGAACCCTTTCTGGAAACCCTGTAGCAATGGCGGCTGGATTAAAAACACTAGAGCTTATTTCTGTTGCAGGTTTTCACGACAAATTAAGCAAAACTACGGAAAAATTGGTTTTAGGGTTAAAATACAGAGCTAAACAAGCCGGCATATCAATGGCATCTAATCAAGTGGGAGCCATGTTTGGACTATTTTTTACCCAAGAAGAAAATATTAGTCAGTTCTCTCAAGTTATGCAATGTGATCAAGCGTTATTTAAGCGCTTTTTTCATGGCATGTTAGAACAAGGTGTTTATTTAGCACCGTCAGCGTTTGAAGCCGGCTTTGTTTCAGCTGCACATACCGATAAAGATATTGAAAAAACTTTAGATGCTGCAACGATTGTTTTTAAAACATTAGTTTAACTAGCTAAAACATCAACTATATAGCTTTGATCCAATGATGCAAAATCAAAGCTACAAGCACTAAGCCATGAGTGTAAAAGATTCTTCATCTTAGTAAGCAAATAAGTAAAAAAAATGGAAAACAAGTTGTTTTTTGTAGCGATAATGGTCGCCGCTATTTTTGTCGTTTTAATAGGTATTACTCTAATACTTTGGCGAGCTAAAAAACAACTTGCCCGGCAAAATCAACAACAGATTGATGATTTAAACTTAAAAGCACAAGAAAACCAACAGGTGCTATTAAAACTAGCTGTTGCAGAAGAAAAAATTTTTCAATTCGAAAGTCAATCCAATGATTTTCAGCAAATCCAGCAACAATTATTGCACAGTAAAACAGAAAATGCTGCTTTAAAAATCAGGCAGCAAGAGCAAGAAAAAAATACAGCTGAAAAAATAAAATTACTACAAAATGCAGAAACCCAGTTAAAAGATCAATTTGAAAACCTGGCAAATAAAATTTTTGAAGAGAGGGGTAAACAATTCTCTGAGCAAAATAAAACCAGCATGGAGCATATTGTCAGCCCTATTAAAAGTCAGTTAACAGATTTTAAACAACGAGTGGAGTCTGTTTACCAGAATGAAACTAAAGATAGAATCTCTCTACGGGAAGAGATTGTTTCTCTACGTCGCGATACTGCAAAGATGAACCAGGAGGCTTTAAACCTGACTCGCGCACTAAAAGGTGATAAAAAATCACAGGGTAATTGGGGGGAAATGATTTTAGAAAAAGTGCTGGAACAATCTGGGCTGCGTAAAGGTATCGAGTATGAAACGCAAGGTGCTTTTAGGGATGAAGATAACAATCTTTTTAAACCCGATGTGATTATCAGATTACCCGAAGATAAAGATGTTATCGTTGATTCAAAAGTTTCTTTAGTTGCTTATGAACAATACTGTTCTTTAGAAAATGAGCAAGAAGTGGCAAGTGCTTTAAAAGCGCATATAAAATCTGTTAGAGAGCATATTAAAGGTTTAAGTGACAAGGACTACTCTGGCTTAAAAGGTTTGCGATCGCTTGATTTTGTATTGTTATTTATGCCCATTGAGTCTGCCTTTATAGCCGCTTTTCAAGCAGATGAAAAATTATTTACAGATGCCTTTGAACATAAAATTATTGTGGTTACTCCAACAACTTTGCTGGCAACATTAAAGACCATTGAAAATATCTGGCGCTATGAACGACAAAATGAAAATGCTAGAATTATTGCCGAAAAAGCAGGTTCTTTATATGACAAAATCAGAGGATTTGTTGAGGATTTAGAAAAATTGGGGAACCAATTAACGACTGCCAATAAAACTTATGATGGAGTGATGAATAAACTAACGACAGGGCATGGAAACCTAGTACGTCAAGCTAGTAGTTTTGTAGAACTAGGTGTTAAAGTGAAGAAAACTTTACCAAAAACTTTAACTGACCAGGCTGGAAGTGACAAGTAAGGTAACGCGCATTAAATAACCTACCCAGATTGCGCAGGCTTTTTATTCGTCTTCAACTAACACAGGGATGTGTGTAGGTAGCGCAGGAGCAGTTGTCGAGGTGCAACGAAGGGAGCATAGCACCTTGAATAAAACAACTCGATCGTCGTATCACTCCCTGCAGTTTATTCACTT
>CAYYNM010000120.1:0-10182 GCA_964472945.1 uncultured Methylomarinum sp.
CTGAGTCTGTTAAAGCCATGATACCCCCTAGTGTTTATACGATTTGGTGGTATGTAGTTTTTTAAAGAGGAATATACCACCGTTTTAGCTCGGACTCTATCGTAACACGTAGGCATAAAAAAACCAGCTGGGTAGCTGGCTTCAGGTCATTCTCGGAGTATCTCGTTTTAGAAAGTGGTGGGTGTTGAGGGGATCGAACCCCCGACCCTCGCCTTGTAAGGGCGATGCTCTCCCAGCTGAGCTAAACACCCATCTTTCTAAAGAATGCGCATTATACATACTTTTTTTGTTATTGAGTAAGTATTTCAACAAAATAATAAAAAATACTTACTAAAAAACCAATACCTTCGCCAATTTTGTTTTGTACAAAAAGCACCCTTTTTATCGACATATAAATCAATAAGTTACACTTATTGTTTATGCGAAAAACAGCTTGTTTTCCATTTTGGCGAAGGTATTGAAAAAACAAAAAATAATTTTAACTACAGAAATGTGACCAATTAGTTGGCATTTAAGTAGCTCCTACTTAGCACTTGCTAAGCCTTTGTAACCCATACAGAACTTAGGTTAAGTATTTTTTTAACCTTTACCGCATAAGCAGCTGCTTCATATTTGCTTTTAAAGCTTTTAACTCTCAATCTGAACCAAGTTTCACCATTCACTACAACACGTTCAACGACAGCAGCAACACCCTTTTTCTTAAACTCCTCGGCCTTCCTCTTTGCATACCATTCTTGCTTAAAAGAAACTAAATTAACAACCCATTTCACTTGGGCTCTAATTTTCTTAGCTCTTATCGCTCTTTTTCTAACTTCTTCAGAAATAACAATTTTCTGTTCCAATATTTCAACAGCTGCTAATAGTTTTTCAATGGCTTTTTGCGCATGAGTATTTTGTATAACAAGATCATCAACCACTGTTTGTAAAGAGTTTGGCTTAGGTTTTTGGTCTTCTTTCAGTAATGCCGCTAACTGTCCTTCAAACTCATCAGCCTTTATTTTCAACTCATTAACCTTAAAGTTTATTTCCTGAAACTGTTTAGAATTATCTTTAGCATTAATAATTTCAACTTCCTCTTCTAATGATGAAATTGATTCTGCTAAATTTTCAACATCAGTCTTAGCACCATAACCCACCATACCAAAACCACTTCCAATGAGCAAAGCTAAAATAGCAATCCCCATAACAACATAAACTATGGCAGGTACTTTATTTCCCCCTTCTTTTATCGCCTTTTTTAATCTTCGCTGATCTTTTTGTATAACATCAATTTCTTCCAGCGCAGAGTTATCTTTCTCAGTCGTTACTGTCGTTAATTCAGTCAGTAAGTTTTTTAATGCTTCATTATCAGCTAAAGACTGCGCCACTTGTTTTTTTAATTCAGTTATAGCACCATTAACCTGCACTAAATCTTGATTTGTTTGTGTAACAACAGCCTTATGCGCATTTAACTCATTTATATACTCACTCGGAGCTGGGGGTTGTTCTACCTTAACAGGCTCAGGGTCTTGTTCAACCTTGGCTTGTTCAACACTTTCTATCTCATCAACTTGGTCAACTTCTAGCATTTCATTGTCATCAGCTGATATATCAAAATCAGCCATTAAAAAATCATCATCGACACTACTAATCTCTTCCTCAATCCTATCTTCTTCTACCTTCCCTGCTGTAGAATCTATTAAATCATCAATATCAAATTCATCTTCACTTTCAGTGGACTCTTGTTTCAGTTGACTACTTTCAGTTTCAGTATTTTTATCCTTATCTTTTTTTTCTACGTCAACAGCGTCTAGCAAGCTATCTACATCAAATTCATCGTCATCTGCAAATTCATCGCCTTCTTCTACCGCTTCCCCCTCAGTAGTAGAAGCAACAGAATCAATTAAGTCATCTACACCAAATTCATCAATATCATCTTCTTGTATTTCAGCCATTGTATTAGAATTACTCTCTTCTATATTTGAATATATCTGTTCATCAGCTGAAAATTCATCATCCGTTTTACTTTCAGAATCAACATCAAAAGTATCATCCATTAATAATCGATCAATAACATCTTCATCATCAATCTGTTCATCTGCTGCTCCCATTGAAGATTCAGCATCACTTAGCATTGCATCTAAATCATCCGCAAACTCATCATCTGAACTCTCATTTCTTTTATCTTTTGAATCTGCCATTTCTAATCCCTCAAACAGGTGACCGCGCGAAGTATACATTAATTAAGATTATATCTTTCTTCTATAATCGGCTGACTATATTAATTCTTAATTAAAATAACCGCTATATTTAATAAACATTTAATATTTTTTTGCCGCTTTTGATGCTACACTGCAAAAAAAATCAGGAATCGTCCATGCAACTAACAATCACAGCCCTAGGTAATAAACCCACTTATTTCGTGGCTGAAATCCTAACTATTATTTCTAGTTGTAATTGTACAATTCTCAACCTTAGATCATCAAACTTATCCCAGTCAACTGCAAGCTATTTATTAATTGAAGGTAACTGGAATCATATTGCTAAAGTAGAAACTTTACTTGATAGCCTACAAAAACGCCTAGAAATAAAAATACACACTCTCAGGCCGGAAGCAAATTCCAAAAAGCAAAACTACATTCCATACTCATTAGAAACTATATCAATTGACCGTCATAATGTTGTTGAAGATATTACTAATTTTTTCAATGAACGTGAGATATGTATAGAAGAAATCCACGCCACTAGATACCCTGCACCCTATGTAGAAACTGCAATATTTTCAACAAAATGCATCCTGCTTATTCCACCACAAGTAAGGTTGCTTATGTTACGAGAAGAATTTTTAGATTTTTGTGATACTTTAAATATAGATGCTATTATCGAACCCATCAAACGCTAATATGATTAAAATTGAAATAAACCAAGCTGTTCCGGACTTTGAAGCTGATTCAACAGCTAATGTACCCTTCAAACTTTCAAATTTTTTAGGAAAAAAGGTGCTAATCTATTTTTACCCTAGAGACAATACACCAGGATGCACTCAAGAGGGTAAAGACTTTAGAGATAATATAGAGCAATTTTCAGCACTTAATACCATAATCTTTGGTGTCTCTAGAGATAGCGTTAAAGTACATCAAGGCTTTAAAGCAAAACAGGAATTTCCTTTTGAGCTTTTATCAGACAAAGATGAAACACTTTGTCAGTTGTTTGATGTAATAAAAATGAAAAATATGTACGGAAAGCAAGTCAGAGGTATAGAACGAAGTACTTTTTTAATAAATGAAGAAGGCGTTTTAATTTATGAATGGAGGAAAGTTAAAGTTAAAATTCATATTGATGAAGTCTTACAAAAACTTAAAGAGCTTAATTAAAAAGTAAGTCTTAGCTTTTAGCCCCCCCCCCTCTTCTTTCGAAGAGGGGGGGGGGCTAAAACAGAATAATTTCACAGTTTCCTTTAGTCTCACCTAAACCATAAGTATAATTAATTTAAAATTTTTTATAGCTCTACAGCCTCTCTTAAAAAGAAGTATCCAGTCGATGCTCGCCTAAGGTTGGCCATGCACTTATAATTGCTTTAACTGCCGTTGCCAGAGGAATAGCAAAAAACACCCCCCAAAAGCCCCAAACTCCACCAAAAAACAAAATGGCTACTACGATAGCTACGGGATGTAAATTTACAGCTTCAGAAAACAATAATGGAACCAATACAACGCCATCCATTGCTTGAATAATTGAGTATGCAATGGCCACATACATAAACTCATCTGCTGTAAATCCCCATTGCATTGCGGCTACCCCCAACACAGGAAAAGTTACTAAAGTAGCACCAACGTAAGGAATCATAACAGAGAGCCCCATTAGTATTGAAAGCAAAATAGCATAATTCAAGCCAAAAAAACTATAAATTACATAACTTGTAATACCTAATAGAAATACCTCTACAAACTTACCACGAACATAATTTGCAATTTGCATATCAACTTCTTCCCATACTCTAGCAGTTAAACCTCTATCCTTTGGGATAAATTTTAAAAACCAATCAACAATGAGATTCTTATCTTTTAAAAAGAAAAACACCATTAATGGTACTAAAAATAGATAAACCATGGCTGTTACCAAACTCACTACGGAAGCCGCAGAGTTTGAAATTATTTCTTGACCATAATTTAGCAGTTCATTTTGGATAGAAAACATAACATCTCTAATATTTTCTTCCGTAATATACTGAGGGTGAAGTTCAGGCAGTCGCATGATTTCAGTTTGCGCACTTTTAACCATTTCAGGAATTCGCTGAATTAACTGTACCGCTTGGGCAGACGCCATTGGCATTAAAATGAATATAACCAGCCCCAAACAAGTAATAAACCCAGAAAAAACAACATATACAGCGGCAAACCTCGGTATTTTTCTTTCTAGTTTTTTTACCAGTCCTTGTAATAAATAAGCCAAAATAATAGATGCAAAAACTGGCATTAACACATCTGACAAGGTGATGATAAGAACAAAACCAATAGTTAAAATCAATGCCAGTGCAACTGCTTGAGCATTAGGCAATACCCGCCTAAAACAACTCTTAAGAAATTGAAAATTAGAAGGGTTAGTTTGTGGGTTCATATTTTAATGTTATTATTATTATTTAGTAGCATTCTACCTTAATGGCCTTACCCTCGTTCTAATAAATAATATTAGCGGCCTTACACGACTTATCTATTTTTTTATTAGTTAAACCTTCATTTTCTCAGTGATCTCTATGGATATTTAAAATTTTGGTACTTGGTTAAATCTGCATTCTTTAGTGCAAAAGCAGGCTAAAGCCTGCGCCCCAAAAAGCTGTTATTAATGAGAATGTATTTGTTAAAACTACAGATTTAACCCACTACCTATTTCTTATATTACTTTTTGTTAAAATAATTTTGAACGTCTACTTCCAATCATAAGCTGGGGTTTGTTAAGAACCATGCTTAATTTTTCTCAGCTATTTAATGGGCACACCTTGATTAGCTAAATCATCTGCTTTGTCATTGCCTTTATCACCAGAATGCCCCTTAACCCAAATCCAATTTATCTTATGTTTCTCAATGGCTGCATCTAGCCTACGCCATAAATCTTCATTTTTAACTGGCTTTTTAGCTGCTGTTTTCCAGCCCCTTTTTTTCCAATTATCCATCCAGTCTGTAATTCCTTGTAAGACATACTTTGAATCCGTATGCAAATCCACATCACAAGCATGAGTCAAAGTATCCAAGGCCATAATAGCAGCCATCAACTCCATTCTATTGTTAGTTGTTAATTTCTCACCACCACAAAGCTCCTTTTTATGTGTTTTGTATTGCAGAAAAACACCCCAACCACCTGGCCCTGGGTTACCTTTACATGCTCCATCTGTATAAATAATGACTTTTTCAGTCATGTTTTTTTATCCTATGTGTTGAAGACTCCAAACCCGATGGTACTGTCACTAATCGGGACCTTTTTAATTTTATCGGCGTTAATGGAATTAATGTATATCGCCTCTTAACAGCTCGTACAGCATAAGCGATAGCAAGGCAGGTACTTTTACCAAATTTAAAATTTTCAGGTGTTGTTAACACAGAGTCTAAGGTAAATTCAGAGGTATTTTTTATTTCAAAATTTAATAATTTCAACCAATCTGCTACCCTGGCGCGTTTTATAAAATGCCCTTGCCATGAATGAGACATGTTTTTATTCCATATAAATTGTAGCCGTACCCATATATTTAAAGGGTTAAAGTTAATAATGATAACTTCACCTTCAGGCTTTAATATTCGTTCTATTTCTCGCATAGTTTGAAAGCGGTTTTCATCAAACTCTAATAAATGTGGCAAAATGACTAAATCAACGGTTTCACTTTGAATCGGCAATAAAAATGCTTTAGCACAAATTTTTGTCGCCCCCTCACAGCCTTCGCCTTTCATATCAAGAATATTAAATTTTTGATATAAAGTGCAATCTATAAAATCATTTTCCCAGCCTAAAGCACCTATTTGTACTATAGTTTGTTTACAACTCACAGTAATAGATTGCTTAAGATAACTCTCCTCTAGTCCCTGTAATAATTTACCTTGCGGTGTTTCATAAAAGGAATTTAAAAACTTTCTTTTCATATGCCAAGCTAGAAATAAATGTATTTTAATATATAATCAATTGTTTAAATCAATTTAACGAGATTCTTCTATATATGTCTGCGCTCAATTCTATCAGCTCAACCAAATATTTACTGTATTTGATTATATTCATTATCTCAGGCTGTGCAGAAAAAGCGACAACTCATGCATTTATACAAGAGTCTCACCCCTCAATACTTGAATATTCACAATCAGCTGAAGAACATCGCCTCGCTCAACACAGCATCTCAGGTAAAGCAGCATTATCCATAGAAAGTACAGGTGCCGTTAATAAAACAAGGTCACATCCAAGTACCTATGCAACAGTATGGGAGCATTTATTTTCACTTTATGCTTTACCCGAAGTTGATAATAAACAAGTTGAAAATGAAGTGCAAAGATATTTAAAACATCCAGAATATTTAAGTAAAATTCAACAACGAGCAGAGCCTTATTTATATTTTATTCTTGAACAAATAGAAGCAAAAAAAATCCCAGGTGAATTAGCCTTATTACCTATTGTAGAAAGTGCATTTAGACCCCAGGCATTATCCAAAAGTAAAGCATCAGGCTTATGGCAATTTATGCCCGCTACAGGACGTTTTTTTGGTCTTAAACAAAACTGGTGGTATGACGGTAGAAAGGATGTTTATACCTCAACTCAAGCTGCAACAACATACCTTAAACAACTTGGTAACGTATTTGATGATGATTGGTTTCTGGCACTTGCAGCTTACAATGCCGGCAAAGGAAATATTAGAAAAGCAATTAGAAAAAACAAGGAAAAAGACTTACCTACTGATTATTGGTCATTACCCTTACGTCAAGAAACCAAAACTTACGTCCCCAGATTATTGGCAATTGCCAAGATACTTGCAAATGCAGAGCGATACAACATCCCTTTATTAGACATACCTAATGCGCCTCACTTTGAAGTAGTCCATATCAATTCACAAATTGACCTAAGTATTGCTGCCAAGATGGCAGACACCTCACTGGATGACTTTTTTATTTTAAATCCTGCATTTAAAAGAAGTGCCACAGCACCTGACGGACCTTTTCACCTTTTAATTCATACCGACAAAACTGAAGTTTTTAAAGCTAAACTTGCTAAAACACAAAAAAAAGACAGAATGAATTGGCTTCGGCATAAAATTAAAGCAGGGGAAAACCTGGGCTCAATTGCTAAAAAATATAACTTATCTGTGATAGCCTTACTTAAAGGTAACCACTTAAAAAACAGCCATATCAGAGCAGGTAAATATCTGCTTATTCCTTCCTTATTAAGAAAAACTGATAAACACAGTAAACATATTTATACCGTTAAAAAAGGTGATACTTTTTGGGATATAGCACGACAATTTGATGTGCATAGTAAAGATATTGCAAACTGGAACAATATTTCACTTGATAAAATGTTACGCCCTGGACAGAAATTAATTATTAAGAAAGGATAGTAACTGTTTACTTCCCTAACATATACTTCGCGCAGTCGTGACCGCGCGAAGTATATTTGTCATGTTTGAGTGTCTTATTTAGTAGCGAATTAGGTCTCTCTCGGCCATCAATCAGAGAGTTACAAAATCAAAGGCTTATGATTTTGTAATTTTAAGAGTAGAGTAACGTTAATTAAACTAGAAATATATCTAAAATTAAGATGATATAGCCTAATAATAAGACCAAGGAATTAAAATGAAAGTTATCATTATCGGTTCTGGTATCGCTGGGACCACATTTGCAGAGCAATTTAGAGCTTTATCTACTGATGCAAAAATCACTTTACTGACACAAGAAAAAGAGGGCTATTACTCTAGACCCATGTTATCAATGGGGTTTAGCCAAAACGATATAGAGCAATCGATCATAATAAAACCCTTTAACGAACTACTAAACAACAATATCTGTGTCATTAGTGGTGTGGAAGTTACCAAGATTAATCGTAGTCAACAACTTATCTACATTAAAGGGGTTGATGAGATTGAAACACTGGAATATGACTTATTAATTCTAGCCATGGGTTCAGCTGCATTTATCCCCCCACCCTATCTCGCTTATCAGGATAACTTTTACTTATTGAACAGTTTGCTTGATTTAAAAAAACTGCGTCATTGCAGACAGTCACTATTAGACAAAAACCTACGCCCTCAGTGGGCCATTATTGGAGGAGGTTTAATTGGCTGTGAAATAGCTTCTGACCTTGCTCTTGCCAATGATCAGGTTTGTATTTTTCATGTAATGGATAGGCTTATGGAAAGGCAGTTACAGCAAGATGACTCAGAAACACTGCTTAATGTGCTGCAAACATCTGGCGTTAATATCCGTTTAAATCAAACAATCAAAGAAATTAAAAGCATAGAAGATAAGGTGTTACTTACTACCGACAGTGATCAGACTGAATTTGATAGCATTATTATGGCCTGTGGTTTTAAACCACGCACCGAACTAGCAGCACAAGCGGGACTAGCAACAGATCGTGGTATAAAAACGAATCAATTTTTACAAACAAGTGACCCTAAAATTTATGCTTTAGGAGATATTGCTCAATTACCCAACGGTAAGCTTTATGCATTTATTAAACCCATTCGTGACCAGGCTTTATGGCTAGCCAGTTACCTAAGCAAACAACAAAAACAATCGTGGCAAGCTCCCGATTTCAACCCTTCTGCCAAAGTTAATCAGTTTGAAGCTGTACATCCGTACTTGTTTTAATTTAGCTTATTGCCTTTTATAAACCCCATGACTAATTCATATAAAACACTCAGTATTCTTGGCAGTGGCTGGCTCGGTTTACCACTCGCTGAACACTTAAAAAAACTAGGGTATCAGATAAATGCTTCAACTCGCACCATTACTCGTCTTGACCAATTAATGCATGTTGGAGCTGCATATTATATTGTCGATATTACAAACATCAGGCCAGACATCCGCGAGTTTCTTAATGCCGAGTGCTTAATTATTAATATCACCGATAAAAATATGCAGAATTATAAAAATCTGATCACTTATATAGAGAAATCTCCAATTAAGCAGGTACTTTTTGTCAGCTCGACTTCAGTATATAAAAATTTGAATCGGGAAGTAATTGAAGATGAACATGCAGAACAGTTGACCAGCCCGTTATATCAGATTGAACAATTATTCCTGCAAAATAAGAATTTTGATACCACAATTCTTAGGTTCGGCGGCCTTATTGGCTTCAGCCGTCAGCCCGGTCGCTTCTTTAGTTCAGATAAAATGTTGGAGCAAGCAGATGCGCCAGTAAATTTAATTCACCGCGATGATTGTATTGGTATTATTCAGGCGATTATTGAAAAACAGGCTTGGGGTGAGGTGTTTAATGGTTGCGCAAATAGTCACCCAAGCAAAGGTAAATTTTATACTTATGCCAGTAGCTTATTGGGCTTACCTGCGCCTAAATGTGCAGCGAAGACAAATTCAGCTTACAAGATTGTCAGTAATGCTAAAGTAAAAAGCAAATTGACTTACCAGTTTATCCACCCTGACCTTATGAAAATTAAACTCTGCGGTTAGCCGCCTTACTCTTCAGCATCTCCCCAAAGGTCAGCATAAATATTATGCTCATTAGCATGTTTCTTTACCCAGGCTTGTGCCTCTTCTAGGGATAACTGTTTAATTCCTTCGCTATTTAGCCAGCGGGAATTAGCTCCACCACGGCCATATAGAAAATAGCCTCCACCTTTTTTTAAATAGAGTTCTTCAAGACAAAATGCGGCATCGCTAGTATCAAGACCCAGACTATACTCTGCAACGATCCTAGCTCCTTCAATACCATATTTTTTATCAGTTATTAATGTTTTCATTATTATGCTCTATCATTTAAACAACTTAAAATAGGATAGCAATTAATACTAAAAATTCCATTCATTTGAAATAAAAATACGGTAGTGGGTTAAATCTGTAGCTTTAACTCTATGTTCCAGTTTTTAATTGTTGCTTTTGTAAAGTGCTGAAAAACAGGGGGATAGAGAGTATCCTTTTCTACAGATGCTAGGTTTATGGAGTAATGGGTAGTGGGTCAAACTTGTAGTTTTTTGATATAATGAGATTCTATGCC
>CAYYNM010000121.1:0-10174 GCA_964472945.1 uncultured Methylomarinum sp.
GCTATCGGTAAAAATTCAGCGGTTAGAAATCCGCAGTCGTGACCGCGCGAAGTATAATACTGACTGATTTTTGGCGAAGGTATTGTAACTATGGAATAACTGGCCTCAGCCCAGTTGAGTAATTGGCTATTTGAGTTGCAAAGTTGTCACAAGTTTAAACTCTGTGACATTTTTCTCTTTCAGTTTCATACGATGAATGTGATAATCGTCAGGTTTGCTTTTTTTGGTCGTGGTTTCAAACCGAGCGAGTAAAAAACCAACATCCTTTGATTGGTTCGCTGTGATTCTAAGTTGGTTTAGAAGATCGTCCATTATCGCTACTGCTTGTTTACATGCTCGATTAAATGGTCTGGTTATTCGGGGTAAACTAAAAATCGTTTGTCTAAATTCTGCAAGTGATTCAGCAGAAGTAGAAATTTCGATTGTGTACCGCTGTACACTTGCCCTAGCTGCCGCACTTTTATATGTCATCGAAAAACCTGACACCTTTTTATTTTTTTCTCTCACAGGTTATCATTAATCATAAAAAAGCCACGACTTAATACTTAAAGTCGTGGCTACAAAAGTTTATGTTGTTTACTTTTAATGGCTAAAAGTAAACCTTCCCTGTTCAACATTTACCTCAATACAATCACCTGATACAAATTTGCCACTTAGCATTTCCTGAGCCAAGGGATTTTCTATATTGGTTTGAATGGCCCTTTTTAAAGGCCTTGCACCAAATACAGGATCAAACCCTGCTTCACTCAACAAGTCTAAAGCCGTATCAGAAATATTAAACTGTATTTCTCTATCAGTTAAACGCTGTTGCAAGTTTTGCAATTGAATTTTAGCGACTTTACGAATAGCTTCTTTATCTAACGGCCTAAAGACTACTGCATCGTCGATCCGATTGATAAATTCAGGTCTAAAATGTGAGCCAACAATTTCCATTACAGCTGCTTTCATTTTGTCATAATTACCTTCTTCAGCCATTTCTTGAATCACATTAGACCCTAAATTAGAGGTCATAATGATTACAGTATTACGAAAATCAACTGTACGTCCTTGTCCATCAGTTAAGCGACCATCATCAAGCACTTGCAGCAACACATTAAAGACATCTGCATGTGCTTTTTCCACCTCATCCAGCAAAATAACAGAATACGGTTTACGCCTGACAGCCTCGGTTAAATAACCCCCTTCTTCATAGCCAACATAGCCAGGAGGTGCACCAATTAAACGTGCTACTGAATGTTTTTCCATAAATTCGGACATATCAATCCGTACCATTGCCTCCTCCGTATCAAACAGGAAGTTAGCCAAGGCTTTACTTAACTCAGTTTTACCTACACCAGTTGGTCCTAAAAACAAGAAAGAACCATTAGGTCGGTTAGGCTCAGATAGCCCTGCCCTTGACCTTCTTATTGCATGTGACACGGCTGTTACAGCCTCTTCCTGGCCAATCACCTTTTCTGCCAATTCAGCTTCCATCCTCAGTAACTTACCTCGCTCACCTTCTAGCATTTTAGACACAGGAATACCCGTCCAATGCGCCACTACTTCCGCAATTTCTTCCTCTCCCACTTTATTACGCAACAACTGAAACTCTGTAGTTTCTGCAACTGCAGCTTGCTCAAGCTGTTTCTCAAGTTCTGGAATACGTCCATATTGCAATTCTGACATACGTTGTAAATCACCTGCACGACGCGCTGTTTCCAACTCAGTTTTTACTTGCTCTAATGTTTCTTTAATATGAGCCGAGCCCTGTACTGAAGCCTTTTCTGCTTTCCAGATTTCATCCAGGTCAGCGTATTCTTTCCCTAGCTCACTGATTTTTTCCTCTAACTCTCCAAGACGTTTAACAGAAGCATCATCTGATTCTTTCTTTAAAGCCTCTCGTTCAATTTTTAATTGAATCAAGCGACGTTCCAGTTTATCCATGATTTCGGGTTTTGAATCAATTTCCATACGTATACGTGATGCAGCTTCATCAATTAAATCAATTGCTTTATCAGGTAACTGTCTATCAGTAATATAGCGTTGAGATAAGGTAGCCGCTGCAATAATCGCAGGGTCAGTAATATCAATACCATGATGCACTTCATAGCGTTCTTTAAGGCCACGTAAAATCCCAATAGTGTCTTCAACTGATGGCTCACCCACCAATACTTTTTGAAATCGACGCTCTAAAGCTGCATCTTTTTCAATATATTTACGGTATTCATCCAGTGTGGTTGCACCAATACAATGTAATTCACCCCTTGCTAAAGCAGGTTTTAACATATTACCTGCATCCATGGCTCCGTCAGTTTTACCGGCTCCTACCATAGTATGAAGCTCATCAATAAAAAGAATAATATTACCACTGGCTTTAGCTACATCATTAAGCACTGCTTTTAAACGCTCTTCAAAATCTCCCCGATATTTTGCACCTGCCAATAATGCTGCCAAATCAAGTGATAATAAGCGTTTATTTTTCATACTTTCCGGTACTTCACCATTGACAATACGTTGAGCCAAACCTTCAACCAAAGCAGTTTTACCCACCCCAGGTTCACCTATCATAACTGGGTTATTTTTAGTTCGACGCTGTAATATCTGTGCCATACGACGAATTTCATCATCCCGGCCAATAATGGGATCAAGCTTGCCCTGTTCTGCTCTTTCTGTAAGATCAAGGGTATATTTTTTTAATGCTTCTCGTTGATCTTCAGCATTTGGATCATTAACAGCCTCCCCTCCTCGCATTTGCTCAATCGCTTGCTCAATTGACTCTTTACTCGCTCCTGCTTGCTTAAGTAACTGCCCTGTTTCATCCTTGCTATCAACAACTGCAAGGACAAATAATTCAGATGAAATATATTGATCATTACGTTTTTGTGCGAGTTTTTCAGTCACATTAAATAACTTACTTAGTGTATTTGAAATACTGACTTCACCTGCATCCCCGCCTGAAACAGTTGGTAAACGATCTAAAGCATTACCTAGGGCTGAGCGTAACTGGTTAACATTAACATTTGCGCTGCTTAATAAACCACGGGCGGAACCGCCTTCCTGGTCTAATAAAGCAATCATTAAATGTACCGGTTCAATAATTTGATGATCCCTACCCAAAGCAAGTGATTGTGCCTCTTGCAAGGCCATCTGGAATTTACTGGTTAATTTATCTGTTCTCATGATTTTTCCTCATTACTTTTTAATTACCAGTAACTATACGGTCAAAAGCATGGGCTTACTGTCACTAAAATGACATTCAAGAAAATTTTAAATAACGATATAATTAAGTAATTAAAACACAACTCTAATGTAAACATTTAAACTTGTAATAAATTTTGTAACAATACAAAACAGCAATTCAAATAAGTGGGTAAATGGATATGAGATATATATTATTAGTCGGTTTTTTAGTCTTTCTTGTAAGTTGTGGGTATACACCTCAAGCGACTGATATAGAGACTGTAACTCGCTTTATTAAGGAAAAAAACCTTACTGACACCGAAGTATGCCTGACAGATAAAACATTTCACTTTCCCGATATAATTGTTGGCACAAAATACAGTGGTGAGGGGTTGGCTCAACTTGATGCATTGGTTTCTGCTGGGTTACTTAATGAAACCGAAGAAATAATTGGTACACCAAAGAGTGGACCAAAATATGTTTATCATTATAAAGAACACCGCCTTATTGAAAGGAAAACATTTTACCTTACCAACCAAGGCGTAAAATTTTTTCGTACAGGTAAAAACAATGGCCACTTTTGTTATGGGAACCCAGAAAATGTTCAAATAGATGAAGTGACTTCTTTTAAAAATGATCAAGGTGACCTTATCCTAACCGCCACAGTATCATACGATGTTATGCTTAAACCTGATGCAACCTGGGTTTCTAATGCCTGGGTTAAACGGGAATTTCCTCAGGCCTCATGGGGAGTAACAAGGTCAATTGTTCAACAACAATTTATAAAAGATAGTAAGGGTTCAATAAACCCTGTATTACCAGGCATTTTGGATAATCGTTATTGGTAAACTTACTAAATTGAATAAGATTATTACCTCCGTATTGTAGAGACAAGGCATACCTTGTCTCTACAGGAGTAATCAGCGAAGGTTTTATTCTCCTTATAATGCATTCTATGAATCATCTAAAAATAATATCAAAACTGTCACTTGCATGACATAACTTAGTCCTGTTTTTTTCTAAACTATGCCCCATAGAAGGCAATTCATCAATATGGCTTGTCTTTATTTATTTTGAATAAAGTTTGGAGAATAATTATGAGTAAAATAATCGGAATAGATTTAGGAACAACAAATTCTTGTGTTGCCATTATGGAAGGGGGGAGTGCGCACGTTATTGAAAATGCTGAAGGTAGCCGAACCACACCTTCAATTGTGGCTTATGCAGATAATGAAGTTTTGGTCGGACAATCTGCAAAGCGCCAAGCTGTTACCAACCCAAAGAACACGTTATTTGCAATTAAACGCCTTATTGGTCGTCGTTTTGCAGAAGATGCAGTACAAAAAGATATTAAATTAGTGCCTTATAACATTATCAAAGCAGGTAACGGTGATGCTTGGGTAGAAACTAAGGGTAAGCAACTGTCCGCACAGGAAGTATCTGCCCAAATTTTAAGAAAATTAAAAAAAGATGCAGAGGCTTATTTAGGTCAAGAGGTTAAACAAGCAGTTATTACTGTTCCTGCCTATTTTAATGATTCACAACGGCAAGCAACTAAGGATGCTGGTCGCATAGCAGGATTAGATGTTAAACGTATTATTAATGAACCCACAGCTGCTGCATTAGCTTATGGTATGGATAAAAGTGGTCAGGATGACCAAAAAATTGTGGTATATGACTTAGGTGGTGGAACCTTTGATGTATCCATTATTGAAATTGCCGAAGTAGACGGTGAAAAACAGTTTGAGGTTTTAGCCACCAATGGTGATACTTTTTTGGGTGGTGAAGATTTTGATAATCGATTAATGGATTTTTTGGTTGCTGAATTTAAAAAAGAAAGTGGGATTGATTTAAATAATGACCCACTGGCTTTACAACGTTTAAAGGAAGCCGCTGAAAAGGCAAAAATTGAACTGTCTTCTACTCAACAGACTGATATTAATCTACCTTATGTGACAGCTGATAGCTCAGGCCCTAAACACTTAAATATTAAGTTAACCCGAGCTAAACTTGAAGCGTTAGTTGCTAGCTTGATTCAATCCACCTTAAAACCCTGTGAACAGGCATTAACAGATGCAGGTTTATCAAACAGTGATATTAGTGAAGTCATCTTGGTAGGTGGACAAACGCGTATGCCTAAAGTAGCCGATACCGTTAAGCAGTTTTTTGGCAGAGAACCGCGTAAGGATGTGAATCCTGATGAAGCCGTCGCCATAGGTGCAGCAATTCAGGCGGCAGTTTTAACCGGTGATGTTAATGATGTGTTGTTATTAGATGTGACTCCATTGTCACTGGGTATTGAAACAATGGGTGGTGTGACAACGAAGTTAATTGAGAAAAACACCACGATTCCTACTAAGGCATCAGAAATGTTTTCTACAGCAGAGGATGGCCAGACTGAAGTAACTGTACATGTATTACAAGGTGAACGTGAACTTGCGGCAGACAATAAATCGTTAGGGAGGTTTAACCTTACCGATATTCCATCTGCACCACGAGGAACACCCCAAATTGAGGTGCAACTGGATATTGATGCCAATGGTATTTTGAATGTGACGGCTAAAGATAAAGCGACAGGTAAATCTCAATCTATTGAGATTAAGGCTTCTAGCGGTTTATCTGAAGATGAGATTCAACGTATGGTAAAAGATGCAGAAGAACATTCAGAAGATGATCGCAAAATGCATAAATTGGTTCAAGCTCGCAATATGGCCGACCAGCTAATACATTTAACGGAGGTCTCGTTAAAAGATTCTGCTAATAAAGTACCTGATACGGATAAACAAGAAGTTGAGTCAGCTATTGAAGCCTTACAAACTGCAATTAAAGGTGTTGATAAAGCAGAAATTGAACACTGTCATAAAACTTTGCAAGACGCTTCTACAAAAATGATGCAAGCAGTA
This sequence comes from uncultured Methylomarinum sp., assembly GCA_964472945.1. Lineage (GTDB taxonomy): Bacteria > Pseudomonadota > Gammaproteobacteria > Methylococcales > Methylomonadaceae > QPIN01. Next base: position 6,063 of record CAYYNM010000121.1, read on the forward strand.
ACTGAGTCATCATCACAACAGGAAGCGGGTGATACGAGTTCGTCAAATAATAACGATGATGTAGTCGATGCTGAATTTGAGGAGGTCAATGAGCAGAAATAAGCTTTGTAACACTATCAATATCACGGGGCTTAAGCTCCGTGATTTGAAGTTGTTCGTTATTCAAATTCCGTAAACGGTAGCAGGTAGCTTAACTCATCGGGTAGTTTTGAGATCGGGTTACCCGTTAATCCAAGCGACTTTAATTGGATTAAATTTACAAAGGATAAGGGTAATCTCTCAATTTGATTATCTGATAGCATAAGCTGTTCTAATCGATTTAAATTACCCATAGATTCAGGCAGTTCAGTAAGCTGATTTTGCCATAAAGATAAATCAGTTAATTGACTCAAATTACCAATAAATGTTGGAATCTCGGTGAGTTTATTGCAACCTAACGACAATTCAGTTAATTGCCCTAAATTACCAACAAACTCCGGAACCTCAGTCAGTTGGTTCCAAGCTAAATATAATTCCTTTAATTGAGTTAAAGAAGCAAGCACAGAGGGAATTACTTCAAATTTATTTTTCCATAAGGATAATACGGATAACTGCTGTAAATAAGCTATTGAGGCTGGCAATGTTTTAAGTTGATTCCTACCTAATAGCAATTCAGTTAAACCAGTCAACTGACTAATGACTTCGGGTACTTCTGTAAACTGATTACCCACCAAATACAGTTCTTTTAATTGATCTAAATTTGCAATAGATTCTGGAAGTTTCGTAAGCTGATTATTATTTAGATTTAGAAAAGTAAGTTGTTTTAAATAAGCAATAGATTCGGGTATTTGTGTAAGTTTACATCCGATTAAAGATAACTCTGTTAGAGCTAGTAGTTGATCTTTATCACGCGGAAGCAAAGAATGAGGAATAGCATTTATATCTGCCCATATAATAAGTTCTTTATACCCGTCATTGTTATTAGCTATAGGCTCAGACATTTAAACCTCATTTATTGATTATCAATTCTACTGTAGTCTGAAGGCATCCAGCTAAATGTCAAGCAAGCTAAACTGTCACTTTCTTCATTCCTGTCGATATTATCTTAGCTACCCAACTTTTTGCCTTATTTTGTCACCTAAATGACAGAATGAAATATTCCTTTTGTATATTCTATAACCGTTAGCACAGTTAAATTTTTATTTATAACAACAGGAGAATAATTATGATATCAAATATGTTACGGTTCCCATTTTCCATGTTAGATAACGATATGGAAAGTTTATTTTACCCTGAGAGGTATGTAGGGCAAACACAATCAGTTTATCCACCAATCAATATCAGCACTACAGATAAAAGTGTTGATGTGTATCTGTTTATTGCAGGTATGAACCCTGATGACATTGAGTTAATTATTGAAAAAAATATGCTAAGTGTATCGGGTACGCGACAACTACCTGATACAACAGATAATGTTAAAGGTAGTTATCGTCAAGAGCGTTTTGAAGGCTCTTTTAAACGCGTAGTAACCTTGCCTGAAACGGTAGATACAGAATCAACTCAAGCTGTTTATAAGGACGGAATATTACATATTTCAATTGCCAAACATGCTGAAATACAACCTCGTCAAGTTAAAATTTCAACTCAATAATGGAGGGTCTCAAAATGAATACAGAAAACAAAAAGGTCACTACTCAACAAAACAATGCAGATGTCGTATCTTTATCACCTGCTACAGATATTTATGAGTCAAAAGAAGGCGTGGTTCTTTGCTTAGATTTGCCAGGGGTAAGTAAAAACACACTGGATATTGATGTTGACCATAATATTTTAACGATTAAAGGTAAAATTAATTTAACAATAACTGAAGATATGCACCCAACCTATATAGATATTCATGCTGATATTTTTGAAAGGCGATTTACCTTAGGTGAAGAGCTTGATAATAGTAAAATAGAAGCAACATTAGACCAAGGAGCTTTAAAACTAACTATTCCAAGATTAGAAAAGCACCAGCCTAAAAAGATTTCTATTCAGCTTGCTTAATTAGGAGATCAAAAATGTTTAACATAAATAATTTGAGCAATAGCCTGTCCAATACCTGGGAAACAGTTAGCCACGGGTGGAACCACTTAATTAATAATGCCAGTAGTGCGTTAACCCATTTCATTTCCAGCGAGGATAAGGAGACGGCGAATAATGTTCCCTCCTCAAGCCCTAGATGGGGGTTGATTAGTGCTGATTTATACGATAATGCAGATAAAGTAGTCGTAAAAATAGAAGCACCTGGTTTGGATAATGATGACTTTGATATTAATATTGTTGATAATATATTGACAGTAAGTGGTGAAAAACAATTTGAACATGAAACCTCTAAAGGCGAATATCGTATTTTAGAATGTGCCTATGGTCGGTTTAGTCGCTCAATTCCACTGGAGTATGAAGTTGATGCTAATACGGCAAAAGCCAGTTATGATAGAGGTATACTAAAGATCGAGTTAGCAAAAAAGCCTCATCAGCGTAGACGTAAAATTGAAATTCAATAACAAAGTGAAGGGACTGACTGGGACTGTGAGCTATTTGGTCTCAGTCAGTATTTTTTTGGGTGGTCAGTTACTTTATTAAGAGAGATTTAATGGAATATAAAGATTATTATAAAATCATGGGGATTGCCAAAGATGCTCCTCAAAATGAGATAAAACGTGCTTACCGTAAACTCGCACGTAAATACCACCCGGATGTCAGTAAAGAAAAAGATGCAGAAGAACGTTTTAAAGAACTGGGCGAAGCTTATGAAGTATTAAAAGATCCAGAAAAACGCACAGCTTACGACCAACTGGGTAGCAACTGGAAAGCGGGACAACAAGGGTTTCAGCCACCACCCGATTGGGATGCTGGTTTTGAATTTCATGGTGATAGTTTTACAGGAGGAGCGAGGTCTGCTGGGTTTAGTGATTTTTTTGAAAGTTTGTTTGGCCAGGCTGGTGGAGGTTTTCAAACCCATTCAGCAGGAACAGGTCATTATCAAGCTCGCGGTCAAGACAGCCATGCCAAAGTATTTATTGACCTGGAAGATGCTTATCACGGTGCCTCAAGAGGCTTAACATTACGTAGCACCGTAATTGATGCTAATGGCCACCCCCAACTACAACCACGTACATTAAACGTCAAAATTCCTAAAGGGGTTAAAGCTGGACAAAATATCCGATTAAAAGGCCAAGGAAGTCCTGGCCTGGGGGGAGGACAAGCTGGAGATTTATACTTGGAAATAGAATTTAACCCACATTCTATTTATAAGGTTGATGGTGCTGACGTTTCATTAGAGCTTCCTATTGCACCCTGGGAAGCAGCTTTAGGTGGTAAAATTAAAGTACCGACTCCTAGTGGAATAATAGATCTAAAAATACCCGAAGCTATTTCCAGTGGTAAAAAAATGCGCCTTAAAGGGCGTGGGATTCCTGCAAAAATACCAGGTGATTTTTTTGTCACATTAACGGTTGTTTTCCCTGAGCATTTAACTGAAAAGGAAAAATCCTTGTACCAGGAATTACAACAGGCAAACAAAAATTTTAATCCACGTACAAAACTGGGGTTGGGGGAATAGTCATGCAAAATGGAATGATTAAAACAGAGATAGGTATTATTGTTGAAGAAAGTGACAAACTTTCACTGCTTACACTTTGTCGATACTGCTCATTACCGGCTGAGAGTGTTATTAAAATGGTTGACCAGGGTATGATTGATCCTATTGATCCGGCAAGTAGTTATTCACAGTGGCAATTTACCAGTAGTAGTTTAATCCGTGTACAAAAGGCTCTACGCCTACAAAGAGATTTAGGCATTAACCTGGCAGGTGCAATATTGGCTCTTGAACTACTAGATGAAATAAAGCATCTGCGCCAACAAGTTACTTATTTACAACGATAGAATAAGCTCAAACTTTCCTTTCTTTCGGATGCAAGGCTTAACCTAGGAGGCTGTCCGAGAATAGAAACCGTCGCGAGGGAAAGCCCTTTTGAGTCAGTTTTTTCGTTCATTTGAGGCGAATAGTTGCGCTATTTAACGAAAATGAACGGGGAAAATGGCCAAAAGGGCTTTTTCCGTAGCAGGTTCTCTGTTCTCGGACAGCCTCC
>CAYYNM010000122.1:0-10163 GCA_964472945.1 uncultured Methylomarinum sp.
TGTGGAATCAATAGCTTGTGTTCTGTGCCGTAGTGAAGTCACGGATTCAGGTACTTATGTAACTTTCTTTTAGTACTACTTTGAAGACAGAATCCTGTCTAATACTTCTGAGTACCATTAACATCTCTTAAGCCATATTTTAAAATTTCAGTAAGAAATTTTCCTTGCAAGTGACACTGCAATATTTCTGTCATAATCCCTAGTGGTTATGCATGTTAATATTTATTAATTTCTCGTAACTTTATCAACCAATAATGACAGAAAATTCGTTATATTTCGAACTCCCTGCAAATCTGACAGTAAAAAAATTTATTACCAAGTTAGGTAAGCAAGTAGATTTGCAAATTACCACACAGGAATACAGCATAAAAACATTTTATGATAGCTTTGACTGGCGGCTATATAATGCTGGAATGATTTGTGAATTCAATCACTCTCAAAACCTTTCTCAGCTTTCATTAATCGATAAAAAAAATGGTCATTTAATTGCTGTTGAAGAGGTCGAGTCTGTTCCTAAATTTAGTCAACAATTTGTTGAGGGGCGGTTTAAAAAGTCTATTGCAGCCGTTTTGGAAATGAGAGCGTTACTCCCTCTATGTCAACTCCCCTTTGAAGTTTCTCGAATAAATATTTTAAATAAAGATCAAAAAACCATATTACGGCTTCAAATAGATAATTATGAGCTGTTAAATAATCGTATTCACCTGATTCCATTAAAAGGGTATGAGAAAGCACATAAAAAAATTGTTGATATTTTGCAAAATAAACTCGCTATAAAACAATCAACTTGCTCTGTGATAAGTGAAGCATTAAAGCAACAAGGTAGAAAACCCAAAGATTATAGCTCTAAACTGGCTATTCAGTTAAAGCCGGAAATGCGTGCAGAGTTAGCAACAAAAAAGATATTTAAACAATTGTTACAGGCTATACAAATTAATGAAGCGGGCACTATAGAAGATATAGATACAGAATTTCTGCATGATTTTCGTGTTGCTGTTAGACGGACACGCGCAGGGCTAAGTCAAATTAAAAATACTTTGCCTGTTGAAACCGTTGCTCAATATGCTGAGTTTTTTGCATGGCTTGGACAAATTACCAGCCCTACCCGGGACCTTGATGTCTATTTATTAAGTTACCAGAAATATCAACAAGCACTCCCTTTAACATTGCGTGATGATCTTACGCCCTTTTATACTTTTTTAAAGCAAAAGCAGCAACAGGCCCAAAAGGAATTGGCAGAACATTTAAAAAGCCCAAAATATATTAAGCAACTGCTTGCCTGGGAACAGTATTTAAATGAATCCTTACCTAAAAAATCACAGGCTAGCCAGGCCAATCAAGCCATTAAACAGATGGCCGGTATTCGGATTTGGAACGTTTATCAGCGTGTATTAAAAGAAGGCTCTGATATTAGCGATAAGTCACCTGCTATAGCGTTGCATGACTTAAGAAAAACCTGTAAAAAACTACGCTATTTAATGGAGTTTTTTCAAAGTCTTTATCCGCAAAATGAAATTAAGGAAAGCATTAAAGTGTTAAAAGGTTTTCAATCAGTACTTGGTGATTTTCAGGATTATGAAGTTCAAGAAATAAGTATTAAAGAATTTAGTCAGGAAATGATGTGTCAAAAAACACCTTCTAATACGCTGTTAGCCATGGGTGTTTTAGTACAATACCTCGATACCATGAAATGTAATGCACGGAATCATTTTGCTGAGCAATTTAAAGTATTTACTGATGCAGAGAATACGAGACTCTTTAAACAATTATTCAGCAATAAAGCCTAGAGGGAATATTAATGACAATTATTGCAACCTATAATATTAAAGGTGGAGTTGGAAAAACATCCACAGCAGTTAATATTGCTTTTCTAGCTGCACAGAATAATTATAAAACCTTAGTTTGGGATTTAGATCCTCAAGGAGCAAGTAGTTATTATTTTAGAATTAAGCCCAAAGTTAAAGGGGGTAGTAAAGATTTAATTGCGGGTGCAAGGGAGTTGGATGGTTTAATTAAAGCAACTGACTTTGAGAATTTAGATTTATTACCTGCAGATTTCTCATTTAGAAACCTGGATTTGGTTTTGGATGAGCGAAAAAAGCCAACGCAACGTTTAAAAAAGTTACTTGCTCCCTTAACAAAAGAATACGATATTATTCTTCTTGATTGCCCTCCTAATATCTCCTTATTATCAGAAGCAATATTTGAAGCTTCTGATTTTTTACTGTCGCCTATTATTCCAACCCCCTTATCTTTAAGGACACTGGAGCAATTAAAAAAATATATTAAAGACAATAATTTAAAACATATAAAATTATTGCCTTTCTTTTCTATGGCGGATAGGCGTAAAAAAATGCATAAGGATATTATTGAGTCATTAGCAGAAAAGCACCCTGATATTTTGGCAAGTATTATTCCCTATGCTAGTGATATTGAGCGTATGGGGTATGAGCGGATGCCTTTGGCTGGATATATAAAAAAATCGCGTTCAGTAGATGCTTACCAGTCTCTTTGGAAAGAAGTTTCAAGTTTTTTTTAACAATAAACCACTGCCTATGGTTGTAGAGCGGACTAAAGTCTGCTCTACAAGGTCTTGGTCTTTGCTTATACTTCGTGCGACTATGACTGTGGGAGGTATATGAGGAAATATAACTGAAAAAGGCTGTCATAAATCTGTCATATTAAAATGAGACAATTTTGGTATTACAAAAGTATTGGAGAGTGTTTGTGTTTAAGAAAATTTCTTATGTTTTATCTGTTCTATCAATTGCCATGATGAGTCAATCTGCTTTAGCAGAGCCTCACTATAATGTGGATGATTATTATCAAGTAACTGATGACGGTCGTATTTATATTTTTGATGATTATAAAACCTATGACAGTTTTAACCAGCTTGGCGAAACGTCTTTTCGTTTAACGCGTATTGGTGCAGGTCCTAATGGTGAAACTGTTGTTTTTGGCTTAACAAAAAAAGATAAAAAAATGCGCTCTGGTTTAGGCGGCGTAGATATGTATGATGGAAAGGCAGAAGGCATTGCTGATGGGTTTTATGGAGAAGTCGTTGATGAAGGTCGTCTCTACGTATTTAGTCAATGGGCTGATTTGAAGTCATTTTTAGCAGTGGGCGAGGCACCTTATCGTTTTACTCAAATTGGTGCAGGGCCCAAGGGTGAAACAGTGGTTTTTGTATTAAACAAGTCAAACAAAAAGAAAAAGCCTGTTGCTTTAATCGCTGAGTTTGATAAAAAGCATAAAAGATAAAATTACCTTCTAAAAGGAGGTGTTGTATTTTATATCAATGCAATTTATAAATAATGAAGCAGTTCCAGTTAATTCTGAGCTGCTTTTTTTATGCTCGATAGTTTTGTTTTATAAAATTATACTGATAAAATTGCCGGTTGATTACACAAAACGACTTACAAAATGAATAAAATATTTAATAAAAGCTTTTTTACTAATTTTATTGCAATAGCAATTATTGCGATGGGCTATCTTTGTCCCATACAATCAGAACTAGTTAAATCTATTGGTTTTTTTGCTTTATCGGGTGCGATAACCAACTGGATTGCAATACATATGCTGTTTGAAAAAGTACCTTTATTATATGGCTCAGGTGTTATTCCTAATCGTTTTGAAGAGTTTAAATTATCTATAAAAAATTTAATGATGAATCAGTTTTTTACGCTGGAGAATATTGAACAATTTATCCATACCGAAGAACAGCAAGGGGAAAAATTACTTAATATAGAACCGCTTATGGAAGCTGTTGATTACGATAAAATATTTGAAGGATTGACCTCTTCAATTATGGAGTCATCATTTGGAGGTATGTTACAAATGATGGGAGGAGAAGAAGCCTTAATTCCTTTAAAAGAACCTTTTACTGAGAAAATGAAAGTGACTTTGGTGGAAATGGTCGAGTCAGAAAAATTTAAAGCCGCACTTGAACAAAGTTTGGATACACATAAAATTGGTGAAGATATTATCACTAAGGTTGAAACAGTGATTGATAAGCGTCTTGATGAATTAACACCTCAATTGGTTAAAGAGATGGTACAAGAAATTATCCGTAAGCATTTGGGCTGGTTAGTGGTTTGGGGTGGTGTTTTTGGTGGTCTTATTGGTGCTGGATTTAGCTTTGTATGAAAGCCGTTAAATTAGCTTATGAATGCTTTGGGGATAATAAAGCCTCGCCTTTAATAGTGTTGCATGGTTTTTTTGCTTCATCACGTAATTGGAGGCAAATAGCAAAAAAATTGGCTGAATTTTATTGCGTGTATGTTGTTGATATGCGAAATCATGGGAACTCTCCCCATAATCCTGAAATGGATTACCCACTAATGACTGAAGACTTAAAATTATTTATGCAACAACAGCAGTTGATGACGGCCAATATTTTAGGGCACAGCATGGGGGGGAAAGTTGCTATGTGGTTTGCCTTAACTTACCCTGAAAGTGTGCAAAAACTAATTGTGGTTGATATTTCCCCTGTTACTTATCAACATAGTTTTGATCAAATAATTAATGCTTTAAAACAATTACCTTTAGATCAAATATCCAATAGAAAGCAGGCTGATGAATATTTAGAGCCTTTAATTCCAGAATTATCATATCGGCAATTTTTATTACAAAACTTACAATTAAAACAGGGGAAGTATAGCTGGCGTGTAGATTTAGATATTTTTTATCGTACAGCAAATAATATTATTGCGTTTCCATCAGTTGAAAATATTGAGTCTTATAAGGGAGAGGTACTCTTTATTATGGGGGGGAATTCAACTTATACTAATATAAAAGCAATTAAACAGAGCTTTCCCCAGGCAAAAATTTCAACTATAGACCAGGCAAGTCACTGGTTACATGTTGAGAAACCAGCCAGCTTTGTAAAAGAAGTGGTTAATTTTTTGTAGATAAAAGTACAAAAAAAATGAGTTTGGTCGATACTTATAATATTAAGAAAGTTTAGGATATTAAAGATGACAGGCTTAAAGATCATATTGCTAATGGTTATATTTATCTGTGAAATACCAATTTTATTAGCAGAAAATTATACTGTATCCTTGCATACGGCTGACTGGAGCGTTAAAAAAGGGCTGTCATCTTGTCAGTTAAGTCAAAAAATACCCCAATATGGAACAGTGAGCTTTATTCACCAATCCGGAGACTTATTGCGCTTTTCTTTAAGTGAAGAGCGTTTTAAACCTGGAATAATAAAGGCGAATTTATTTATTGATACTCCTTCATGGTTACATCAACGGATGGCTACCCAGGATTATGCCGTAGTCCTTGATGACAGTGGCGATATAAAGAAAACACCGCGTTTAAGTGTCTATGGTAATGTAGCGGAAACAATGTTAGATGCCTTATCAAAAGGTTTGTCGCCTACATTCAGTTATATTAGAGCCACCGCTCTGGCTGAATTACCAGAAACACAGGTTACTATTTCGGCAGTAAACTTTGCCAAAAATTATCAACAGTTTATAGCTTGTCGGAAAGGTTTTTTACCGTATGGTTTAAAAAAATTATTGGAAAAAAGTTTGTTTTTTAAGCCTCGCAGTCAAGTATTAAATAGTGCTGTATTAAACCAGTTAAAAGACACTGCACGATATATTAAAGAGATAAAAGGTGCCAAAATCATTATTGTTAGTGCTACGGCAGTGACGGGTAAAAGGGATAAAAACTGGTTTTCAAAAAGAACCAAAGTTATTACAAAAAAATTAAACAGTTTGGGTGTTTCAAAAAATAAGATCAGTATAAAAAATGGAATTTATAAGGTAGTAGACAATAATAAAATAATACAGTTTAAGGTGTATGGCCCTGATGCCTTGACTACCATCTATTATAGCAAAGGTAATATTAAATTAACTCAAACTGAGATGAAGCGATTAAAATTACTGGCTCAGTATGCACAAGCGTTTATGCCCAATACAAAGCTTGTTATTAAAAGTTATACAGACAGTAAAGGAAAGCGAGCAAGAAATTTGGCTATTTCAAAAAATAGAGGGAATGAAGTTAAACGTTATTTGATTAGTCAAGGTGTCAATGAAGCTAGAGTAAAAGTCAAAGCCTATGGTGAATCTAGGCCGGTTAAAAGTAATCGTTTTGCAAGAGGACGGGCGCAAAATAGGCGGGTTATTATTGATTTTTCCAGATAAGGTTTTGTTATGGAGAATGCTATACCGTAAAAAGTTATTAAAATAGAAAGCTGATTTTCGGTATAATCGAACGATTTTTATTCTATTAGTCTTTAGAGCGTTATGTCAGAAATTAAAAAAGTTGTATTAGCCTATTCCGGTGGTTTAGATACCTCGGTTATCTTAAAATGGTTAGAAGATGTTTACCAATGCGAGGTTGTTACTTTTACTGCAGATGTAGGGCAGGGTGAAGAGGTTGAACCGGCAAGAGCTAAGGCAGAAGCCATTGGTATTAAAGAAATCTACATCGATGATATGCGTGAAGAATTTGCCAGAGATTTTGTTTTCCCCATGTTTCGCGCAAATGCAATCTATGAAGGTGAGTATTTATTAGGTACTTCAATCGCCAGACCTTTAATCGCAAAACGTTTAATTGAAATTGCTAATGAAACAGGTGCGCAAGCTATTTCTCATGGCGCAACGGGCAAAGGTAACGATCAAGTGCGCTTTGAATTAGGTGCTTATGCCTTACGTCCAGATATTCAAATTATCGCGCCTTGGAGAGAATGGGAGCTAAACTCTCGTCAATCATTATTAGATTATGCTGAACGACATGGTATTGCTGTTGAAAATAAAAAAGGTAAAAAATCACCTTATTCAATGGATGCTAATTCACTGCATATTTCTTATGAAGGCGATATTCTGGAAGACCCCTGGAATGAACCAGAAGAAAGCATGTGGAAATGGACTGTATCACCAGAAAATGCACCTGATGTAGCAACATATTTAGAATTAAGTTACTTAAAAGGCGATATTGTTGCGATTGATGGCGTTCCGCATACACCCAATGAAGTCATGGAAAAACTGAATGCCATTGGTGGAGCAAATGGTGTTGGACGTTCTGATATTGTTGAAAATAGATATGTAGGGATGAAATCCAGAGGCTGTTATGAAACACCAGCCGGAACTATTATGCTAAAAGCACATAGAGCAATGGAATCTCTAACACTGGATAGAGAAGTGACACATTTAAAAGATGAGTTAATGCCTCGTTATGCAACCTTAATCTATAATGGCTACTGGTGGAGTCCTGAGCGTGAAATGCTACAGACAATGATTAACCACTCACAACTTACTGTCAATGGAACGGTTAGAGTTAAGTTGTATAAAGGGGGGATCACTATTGTAGGTAGAGAATCTAAAACAGATAGTTTATTTGACGAAAGTATTGCTACTTTTGAAGATGATGAGGGCGCTTATAACCAAAAAGATGCAGAAGGTTTTATTAAATTGAATGCATTAAGAATGCGAATTGCAGCGAAAAAGAAATAAACGACGGTAATGCTTATCTTTTTTAAATCATTATGGTTATATTTTTTGTAAACTTGTATAATTTAAGGCTATGTCTTTAGTACAACCCTAGCTCGGTAATAAGAATAATAATGAGTGTAATATTATGCGTAAGATAAAACCAGAACTTGATGGAGCTGAAGCACAGCCGCAGGGTATTGTTATTCTGCAAAATATTCCTCATCAGGGATTGGTTAAAGCGAATAGAACTTTATTATTAATTGCTTCAACATTAATGGTTGTGGTTTTTGTATTGGGTTTTTTATTAGTGCCCGAGGAAGATATATTGGGTGGACTTCAAGCCAAACATGTAACTGTTGCAAAGGTTTATTCTGTAGAAAACCCAGTACTGTCAGCTGAAATAAAAATCTTAAAAGGCCAGTTGGTTGGCCTTGTTAGTGGTTCAATTGAGAGTAAGTTAAGGTCTTTAGAAATAAGTGTGCGTAAGGGAAGTACGGCTGATTCCTTAGGGACTATTCAGGATTTAAAGAATGATGTAAAGGTTTTACAAGCATACTCGACACCTAAGAAAATTAAAGTTGAAAGCACTCAAGCCAATCAAGCATTATTACAAGAGGTGTCTCACTTAAAACGATTGGTTTATTTGACAATCACTTCGTGTGGTTTGATAGTGGCGGCAATAGCAGGTGTTTGGGTAAGAAGACATTTTTATTTAGCCGATCAAAACTCAAAAAAAGTTATTGCTCTGGGAAAGCAAAAATAGATTGTAGGAACAAGACATGTCTTGTTTCTATGGAACTTTATACAACTATCAGATATTTTTTTGTAGCCTTGATGAAGCAAAGTGGGGTTGCCGTGCCTTAACGCCCTGTTTTCGCTCTGCTACTACATAAGGCCACTGTCTTTGACATAAAAAAGCCACATCCAAGAATGTGGCTTTTTTATTGAGTGATTTCAGCTATATTTAGCTTAAATTTATAAACAATTATTTGCTTAAGAATTTATATACTGCGTCAATTGCTTCATCTTCAGAATATCCAGCTTTTTTAACGGGACCAACAGCCATAATTGCAGCCATTGCTTTCGGCATACCATTTTTACCATTTTTCAAGGTTTCTGCAAAGCTTGCTTTGTCTAGTTCACCTGCTTTAATTAAAGTAGCTAGTTGTGGATTTGAAGCAATATCATGACATGCACCGCAACCACGACCAAAAGCACGGTCGTAAATTTTCTTACCCACTTTTAATTGTTCTGAAGCTAGTGCTTGTCCACTTAAAGCAATTATAGCGATAGCGGCTAATGCTCTTAAAGATTTTTTCATTTTAGTCCTCTCGTTGTGATAAAAACCAGCTAACTTTTATTGTAAAAATAATAGGCCAACTGATTAGAATAATAATTTTATAAATGTTAGTTTATTTTTAACAATAGTTCAATCTTAATTTACTTTAATATTATGAAACACGGTTTTATTATCAATAATTAGCCTGAATATTGACTGAACTAAGGAATAGGTATTCAATAATACCCGAAACTAAAATCTATAGGATGAGCTGAGGTACGAAGCGCATCTTACATTTTGATGCGCTTCCTGTCGTCAGCACATCCTATCTCTTTCGTATATTATTGAATTCTCATCCCTAAGGCTATTTTCTCCATTTTTGTAGGAAGCCATTGCTAGCAATACTATAAAACTTCTTGCTGTTAGCACTAAAATTTAAGGATAGAATAGTTGAAGCTGTTGGACGCCAATTAGCATCCTTCTTAGGTCGCCAGAATTTTAGTAATTTACCCAATTTCACATCCCATAGATCAATACGCTGGGTGGTATGACCGGTGAGTAAATATTTATTATTTTTTGAAAATTCAGCGGCTGATAAAGTAATAAGTTTAGGGCCGATTTCTTTGTAAACTTTGCCATTAGAAATTTTCCATAAACGTGTTTGGCTTAAAGCGGCATTGGTTAAAGCGTACTTATCATCTTTACTTAAAGCAACTGTTGATAGCTTATTACGGTGCTGCCAGGTATATTTAAGTTTACCTGTTGATAGGTCCCATAGTTTGGCTGTATGATCCTCAGACCCCGTTAGGGCATAGTGACCACTCGCTGATATATCAGATGTTACAACATTATCGTTATGTTTAAAAGAATATAAGGTTTTTCCATACTGTAAGGCCAAGTATATTGCTTTATCAGTTAAACCAATCAAAGCAAATTGACCATCAGGTGAAATAGTAATGGAACGAATATTGGGTAAGCCCCAAACAGCTAATAAGGTACCATCAGAAATTCTCCACCAGGCAATAGAGTCTTTTTCTGCTGTGATAGCAAAATCTTCATTTGGGGAAATATCAACGGCGATAACGCCGTTATTTTCATCAGTATGCTTCCATTGATGAATAAGTGAAGGCTTTCCTTTAATCTTCCATAATTCTGCAAATCCCTCCATCGTACCTAGTAAAGCGTAATTTTCAGACAGGTTGGCTGAAAACAAATCACTCGCTAAAGAAATCGTTTTTTCTGGCCGGGGTGTTTGGTCGCAGGCGGATAAAACACAGCTGAGAACAATAAATGATAATAGTTTTAGTCTATGCATAAATTTAAAGATAGATTAAGAGCCTCTTGCAAAATTGCACATAATGATACTTGATTACGTATAAGCTTCAGCCATATTAATGGGGGAAGGCTGTTGATTTAAGCCCTCTCCAAAGGGAGAGGGT
>CAYYNM010000123.1:0-10137 GCA_964472945.1 uncultured Methylomarinum sp.
GAGAACCTGCTACGGAAAAAGCCCTTTTGGCCACTTTTCCCGTTCATTTTCGTTAAATAGCGCAACTATTCGCCTCAAATGAACGAAAAAACTGACTCAAAAGGGCTTTCCCTCGCGACGGTTTCTATTCTCGGACAGCCTCCTAGTCATTACTATAAAAATTATTACGCGTTTTGTTATTATTATAATTGACTGCTAACGGTACCATGCTGACAAAACTTTTCAAGTTATCATTTTATTTAAAAGAGAAAAACTTGTTAAATTAGATAAAATCAAAACCTTTTGCCTTGACTACCTGTTCAACTTGTTTTTCTTCAATCTGCCTACATTCAAACTGCCAATACCCCAGACCTATATTTTTTCTATTTCCCAATACAATAGGAAAGTTTTTTCCACTCATAAAAAGTCGCAGGCCATCTTCATTTTTATGCATAAAGGATTCAACAATAATATAACTTCTTTCCCCTGCTTTATCCTTTACCCCATAAAGCAAGGCTTTATGATGTACATCGTCTTTATTTTCCAGATCAAGACTAGTATAACTGACTGCATAAGATATAGGGCTTATCGCTGCTAACTCAAATATTATTTTTTCATTTTGTTTAGGTATTGTTATTCTCTTTACAATACTCAGTACTCGCCTGCTTTCTGGCTCGTTGGTTTTTCTAAAACTAACAAGGCTCCCTATTGACAAAACACCATTTGCATCAAAACTACACGCTAATTCTTTATCTGAAAATGATTCAGCTAAAAATTCAAACGCTTCTTCACCTTCACCCTCACCCGTATTTTTCGATTGAGTTTGTAGTGCATGTGTTGCATCTAAGCCTATTGCTATATATCTATCCAAACGGTCTACAAAAAAACCACCCCCCGTATTAGCTTCACCTTTCCAACATTGTTGCAGGTAAATAAATAAGTTTCCTGACATTTTTTCAGCTGTATTTTTCTGCTTATTCAGCGAACTAAACCTAGCTTCACCATCATTAATAAATTGATTTGATTGCTGTAGTGTTTGATATAAGCTCAAAAAATTTAAATACTTTATAGCTGAATCTGCTTGATTTCCATTTTTTTGCCAAAAAGGCTTGCTATCTTCATCCATTAAAATAATACACTGCTCTTTTTGTTCTACTATAGGTGCTCCTTCAATTTGAATATATTGACAAATATTAGCGATAAATTGGTAAACCTGGGTAATTTCTTTTTGCATTAAACCTGCTGGATCAGCTAAGCTTAAAAGTAACACCTGTTTATAACACTCCTCGGCAGTACTTATTTTATTAGGCAGACATGAAGTATCAACAACCTTTACTGTTTCTTTTTTTGCTTTTACACTTAACTTATAAAGAGAGTGTAAATCAATCCATACCCAGTCAGGCACTGCTCTACACATAATATAATAGGTAACAACAATTTCACTTAAGCCTTTTATAGTGCGTTGAATAGCCAAGGCCAAATTCCGCGCCTTAAACCAGCTTGTATTACGCTGCGTTAACTCACGAATAACCACCCAATATCCAATGGTAAAATTCCTTTCTGTTACAACTAAAATATTTAATATTTTTTGCTCATTTTCACCTTTAGGAAACCCTGAAACCAATAGCCTTGAGCGTAAAGAATCTTCAATCAATAGCATCGAAGGTCTCAACAATTCTAAAATATCCAGCCTTTGTTGAGCAGGCATAACAACCTTATTTAAGCCTTCAATATAATCATAAAATAAACGAGTAGATAAACTAGGATTTGCAGTGGGTAGCTCTTTAATCCATTGAATAACGGTTTCTTTTTCATAAGGCACCAACAACTCTGGGCCTTGTTGTTGCGCAGGAATAACTAAAAAAAAAGAATTTTTCACGAACTGCTGTCTAATATTTTATATAAGGTAGCTTAAGTGTATACCAATCTTGAAGTATGTTTCTGTACATTTCAAATACTTGCATCACCTTCCTCCTTTTTTCATCATCATGCCTTTGGATGGGTTATAGCCCAAAACAGCAACAATCATAAAAACAACAAAAGCAACTAAGGTGTAAATAAAAGAAAAGCTATTAAACTGTGCATAAAAAGCAAACCGTATTAACTCAACTGCTTGAGAAAATGGGTTAAAAAAAGCGAGATAATAAAGCCACTCACTTGACTCTTTCATTTTCCACAAAGGATACAATGCAGTAGACATAAAAAACATGGGGAAAATAACAAAGTTCATCACACCGGCAAAGTTTTCTAATTGTTTAATAAATGAAGACAGTAATAGCCCCAAAGCACCCAGCATCGCTCCCGCCAGCATTAATGCAGGCAATACCAGTAAATAGCCTTGCCAAGGCCCTTCAATTCCATATAACCAGGCAATACCTAGAAAAACATAAACTTGTAAAATAGAAACCGATACCCCTGCTATTAACTTACTGAGTAATAGAAACCATCGCGGCAATGGGCAGACCATTAAAATTCGCATACTTCCCATTTCTCTATCATAAACCATAGACAAAGAACTTTGCATACCATTAAACAGCTGAATCATCCCCATTAAACCTGGTGTTATATATACCTCATATAAAATGTAGGTTTCATACGGCGGTGTAATGGCCAAACCAAGTGCAGCCCTAAATCCAGCTGCAAAAATAAACAACCAAACCAAGGGGCGTACCAATGCTGAAATAAAGCGCTCCCTGTGCTTAACAAAGCGCCATAACTCTCGCCCAACAATCCCCCACATTGCACGCCAGTAATGAAGAATATTCATCCACCTTCTCCCTGCGTTAATACTTTAAATGCATCATTAACCGATTGAGTTGCTGTCTTTTTTAAAACACTGCCTACCGAACCTTTTAATTTTATTTGTCCTTTATGTAAAATAATCAATTGATCATCAGAGTAAATCTCATCAATTAGGTGAGTAGCCCAAAGAACAGCCAAACCATGCTCAGTTACTAATTGATGCACATGCTCGACAATAGATTGTCTGCTTGATACATCAAGACCAACCGTTGGTTCATCCAATAATAATAAAGGCGGTTTATGCAACAATGCTCTAGCGATTTCAACACGCCTTTTATGTCCGCCATTAAGTTGCCGGACTGTTTCTAAGCGTCTGTCATACATAGACAGTCTTTCCAATTCCTGTTGAATTCTTAAATTCGCCTGTTTTCTACTCATACCATGAAGTGCCGCATGATAACGCAAATTTTGCATAACCGTTAAATCCAGGTCTAATGTTGTTTGTTGGAATACAACACCTAATTTTGATAATGCTTGCTGGGTTTGCCGTTTCACATCAAACCCACACAGCTTGATTTTACCTACAGGTGAATCATATAACCGGGTGATAAGAGAAAATAAAGTACTTTTACCTGCCCCATTAGGACCCAATAAAATAGTACATTCAGCCGAATTAACTGAAAAATTCACATTATTCAGTGCTTTTTTTCCATTATAAGAAAAACTTACCCCCTCAACTTCAAGAGAGGCAGTACCTGGTATATTCTTGGCTCTCATGGTTTTGAAATTATTCCCCACGGAAATCGCCCTACAGCAACAGATTTGATAACTTTATGAGATTTTAAATCAATAATTGAGACATCATTGCTACGTCCATTAGTAGTATATAACCTTGTTTGGTCTGGTGAAAAAGCCAGATTCCAAACCCGTTGTCCTACTAATAAAAATTTTTCCACTTCTAATGTCTGAGCATTTATAACAGCAACCCTGTTAGCAGGCCCTATTGCCACATAACCCCAACGTCTTTCCTTATCAATAACGACACCAACGGGCTGTATTTTATCTGAACTAAGCCCTTGAATATCCAGTTTAATTTTTTTGATAATCTGCTTGCTAGCAACATCTAATACCATTAAGGTACCCGCCATTTCTGAGGTCACCCATAATTGGGTATTATCAGCCGTAAAACTTGCCGCTCTAGGACGAGCATCAACCAAAGTATTTTCTACTATTTTATTGGTTTTTGCATCAATCCAATGAATCATATTGGTAGTTTCAGAAGCACTGACTACCCATTTATTATCAGCACTAACAGCAACCCCTTCTGGCTCAATACCAACAGAAATTTGTGCGACTACCTTTTTACTCAGCGTGTCAACCACGGTAACTAAATGGTCATCTTCATTAGAAATATAAATTCGATCACCAGCCGGGTTTAAGGCAAATGTTTCAGGGTCATTCCCTGAAGGTAATTCACCGAGCGCTTCAAAAGTATCTGCATTAAAAATCTTAACCGTATTATCATCACTGGTTGCAACATATAGATATTTATTATCAGGGCTTATTGCAATACCCCGCGGTCTCTGGCCTATTGTTACTGTTTTGAGCAATTTTCCTGCAACGGGGTCAATCACTGCGAGTGCATTATCTTTTTCCAGGGTAACGATAACGGTTTCTGCATAAGCGGTTAAACTCATCACTGCATTGAGTACCATAACGCCCAAAAGACTATATTTCATTTTATTTATTTTCATTTAATTCATTATAGTAATTCATTAATTGTTGAATAAGCTTTTTCACTGAAATTTTAGTACTCTCAGACTTTTCATCATTAATTGAAACATTATCACTAACTGTCTGATTATTACAGCTAGATTCAGCCTGATCAAACCCTAATGTATCTAACTCTGTTATAGGATGCAAAAAACCCTCTATCGGTGCGACCGTCACTAAAGATCTTGCTGCGGCCAGTAAGACAGGCTGTCTTAATTGACCATTCCATGGCCTAAACGATAAAGCTTTTCCTTTATAGCCTTGTAAAGCAAATTTATCACTCAGTAAATAGTCTTTGATAACTTGCATTTTATTGGATTTTGTTCTTACCACAGCTTCACCTATAGCTCTAGCCGCTAAATAAGCCCCATAATCCTGTTCTTGCATATTTCGCCCAGCCAAAGCTTTAAAGCGATTTTGTATTTGTACCGCCCCCCATTGCTCATGGGTTTTATCCCATGCCGTAGCGACCAAGCCCTGTGTTCCTATAATAGGTCTGGGAATCCAGGTCCGATAATCAAAATACTCACCAAACAGCCCTTGCTCATCAGCAACGACTAACACATCATAATCGATACCTTGAGTAAAAACAGGTACATCTGATTGAGCCGTTCGACGGGCATCATAATTATGTGTCCATTGTTTTTCTGCAACAATTGTTATACCAAATCTATTTGCCGCTCGTTTCAATGCCTTGGCATAAAGCTCATCCTCAGCTACTATTCCTTTAACTAAAAACCACTTCTTCCATTTTTTTTTCATCATATACTGAGCTAAAGCATCCGCTCGCATTGCTCGACTTGGCAGTATATGCAACACATTATCTCTACACTGTTTATTTCGTAACTCATCCGCAATAGTGGTGGCATCAAAAAACAGTTTATTTTGCGATTCAGCAAGATCTGCCAGTTTTTTTAATGTCTGTACTGGCAAGTTGGTAATAATAAAAGGCGTATCTTCAGAAACCTGTTGTTTAAATAATTGAACCACATCAGCACCAATAGGTGCAATAATGCTGTTTAATATGAATTTTTGTCCTGTAAACTGCCCTGTCGTATTATTATCATTAATAGCAATATGAGCGCCCATCAAACCTTTATTTTGAATAAAGTCATCTAAATTTGATAATGCAGCAGGTACCTTTTTTTCTTGTGTAATATAACTAATTTTAACAATTTGAACGGGTTGCGCATTAACCCAATTTATTTGAAACAGACTTAATACTATAAAAAAAATTTGCCTTATTGCCATTTTCCAACCTGCCTCGCTCATTAAATATAATTTGAGATTATCTTAGCCGTTAACTCTGTAGCTCCTTGATTATTATTTACAAACTGTTTAGCCCTAATCGCCATTTCATTTCTAAATTTATCATTGATATATAAATTTATGACTGTTTCAATGATTTCTTTCTTGTTCTCACACTGAGTTGCAGCCTTTAAATCCAAGACATTTTTTGCAATTTCTTTAAAATTAACCATATAAGGCCCAAACATAACGGGTGTACCCATTGCAGCAGGTTCTAATATATTATGCCCGCCTACTGGTACCATACTACCCCCTACAAAACATATATCAGCTACACCATAGAGAAATTTCAATTCCCCCATGGTATCTGCAATATAAACATCAGTATCTAAAGTACAGGGTTGCTTGCTACTACGCAGACATGTTTTAAGCTGTACTTTTTCAGCGAGTTGCCGTACTGAATCAAAGCGCTCAGGATGTCGAGGAACCATCATTAATAATAATTCAGGTATTTGCTTTTTTAACTGAGGGTAGATATCAAAGAAGATTTGTTCCTCTTTATCATGAGTACTGGCTATCAGCCATACAAACCGGTCTGGAAATATTTGTTTTTTAATCTCACTGGCTCGTTCGGTAAGGCTCTCATCCAATATCAAATCAAATTTTAAATTACCCGTTACGCTAGTGGTAGACTCTTTTGCACCAATTTCAATAAATTGTTGTCTATCTTCCTCTGTTTGGGTACAAATTTGAACGCCGGCATTAAACACTGGCTTAACAAGCCGTGGTATTTTTTTGTAGCCTTTGGCAGAGTTTTCAGACAACCTTGCATTGATAATTAACACAGGAATATTATTTTTTGTACACGCTAAAAAAAGATTTGGCCAGATCTCTTTTTCCATAATGACCGCGACTTTAGGTTTAAAAGTTGAGATAAAACGGTTAACCACACAAGGTAAATCATAAGGTAAATAAACATGAGAAACCGTATTGGCCAAAACGTCCTTCACTCTTGCCGAGCCTGTAGGCGTTGTTGTGGTAACAAGAAATTGATTTGAGGGGTATTGCTGCTGCAATCTTTTGACTAAGGGAAACACCGCTTCGGCTTCACCTACTGAAACAGCATGAACCCAGATTACCTGAGTCGGAAATTTTTGTTGGTAAATGGCTAAGCGCTCTTTCCAGCGCTTTCGATGTTCTGGTGTTTTAAAACCCTTCCAATAAAGGCGTAAAAGAACGAGGGGAGTCAGAAGATAAAACAATAGTGTATATATCAACCGCATAAGATACCTTTAAAGAACAAATTATTTATTCAACCATTCCATATACAAACGAACACCTTCTTCCACAGATTTGAAGTGATGATCACAACCTGCAGCTCTCAAGTTTTCTAAATTTGCTTCAGTAAAACTTTGGTAACATCCTTTTAAATGCTCTGGAAATGAAATATATTCTAGCGTTCCTTTTTGATGATAAGCCAATACAGCATTAGCAACATCATTAAAGGTTTGGCTACGTCCTGTTCCAGTATTATATATCCCTGAAACCTGGGGATTGTCTAAAAACCATAAATTAATATCAACAACATCCTCCACATAGACAAAATCACGTTGTTGTTCGCCATTTCCATAACCATCGCAACCTTCAAAAAGCCGGATAGTAGCTGATTCCTTTATTTGATTATTCAGATGAAAAGCCACACTTGCCATACTACCTTTGTGTTCTTCATGCGGGCCATAGACATTAAAATAACGTAAACCAACTACTTGGGAAGTCAATTTTGACTGTTGCTTACGTAAATATTGATCAAACTGAAATTTTGAATAGCCATAGACATTTAACGGCCCTTCAAATTCTAATTTTTCTTTGAAATGATTATCAGCACCATATACTGCTGCACTGGAAGCATAAATTAGTGGGATTTTATGCGCCTGACAATAATGAAATAAAATCTTAGTATATTCATAATTATTTTCCATCATATACTGTCCATTCCACTCAGTCGTGGTTGAACATGCACCTTGATGAAAAATAGCTTTAATTTTTTCAGCCGGGAAAAAACCTTGCTGAATTTTCTGCAAAAAATCTTTTTTATCAAGATAATCTGCAATCTGACAATCAATTAAGTTTTTATACTTAATCCCATTAGTCAGATCATCGACTACAATAATATCATCGTAACCTCGCCGGTTTAACCCCAGAACCAGGTTACTACCAATAAAACCAGCACCTCCGGTTACGATGATCATATTTACTTAATCCTCAGCCGCAATCTCAATTGACATTGTTTTCACAACATCAGTGTGTAGATTAACATCAATATCATAAGTCCCAAGATGACGAATCACACCATCAGGCAGTCTAACTTCGTGCTTTTCAACTTTAGAACCCGCTTCTGTAATGGCATCAGCAATATTTTGTGTACCAACAGAACCGAATAGTTTGCCTTCTTCACCCGCTTTATGGCTAATAACAACCGTTAGTTTATCTAAAGCATTTGCACGAGTATTAGCCGCTGCTAATTTTTCTGCCGCTACTTTTTCAAGTTCAGCACGACGTACTTCAAATTCTTTAATTTTATCTTCTGTTGCGGCAACTGCTTTACCTTGAGGAACAAGATAATTTCTACCGTAACCTGACTTAATAGTAACCTTATCACCTAGATTTCCTAGATTGATTACTTTTTCAAGAAGAATAACTTCCATCTTTTATACCCCTTTAAATCGACTTTCATCGAATGACAAGAACAACTATGTGTTCTTTCTATTTAAAATTTTACTTCGTAAGTCCAACCAGACATCAATAATGCCAACAATAACAAGGATAGCGATCACATGAGGAACAAGCACTATAGTTACATACAAAAAAGGCACAGCAAACCGCTTTGTTTTTACTTCTAAAAATGCAGAATGTAAAACAGCCATACCACTAAGTCCATATAAAACTATAAATAAAATCGAAATATTCCAGCAAATCTCAGCCACACTACTTGGCGTAAGCAAAGCTATTGCAACAATAAAAAGACTCGCTAAAGCTACTTTGGGATGAACCCTAAGTGATAAATATTCCGTCCTAAAACCGCCAGGATTATAGAGTGCTGCTTGCCACCACCGCGCTAAAAACAAACCAAATAACATACCATAAACTGATGCTGCTGCAATAACTCCGGTCATAAAGTGAGAAAAAACTTTAATTGACTGGTTGACATCATCAACAGATACATCAGGGTTGTTCGCTAACATAGGTTTAACCATAACATTTAACAGCGATTGCCACATAACGACAGGATCAGTGACCAATAGGTAAAATGCTAGAACACCTATCATACCTAATATCACAGCAATCTGTATTGCTACAGATAAATGCTTACCTTCTCTTAATACAATTGAAATCAACCAAACAGGCAACCATAAAACCAAGCCGTAAAGCAGTGCAAATTGTACATTACCAAAAAGAAAAAAACCTAATACTGCCGCAGAAAGACAAGAAAATACAAGAACATACAAGCCCTCGTAGCCACCTCGCCTTAAAGTTACCAGCGCAACAGATGCTGAACTTACGATACTTACAGGCGGAAAAAGCAAAGATAACAATGCCAAAGACGAAGCAACCATCATGGCTTGCATACGTCCCTTCATTATAAATACTGCTAAAAACTTCACTAACCCAACCCGTTTAATTAATTATTTATGTGCATCGCAGAATGGCAACAATGCAATATAACGCGCTTGTTTTATTGCTGTTGACAATTGCCTTTGATACTTCGCAGGTGCTCCAGTGATACGACTAGGAACAATTTTACCTGTTTCTGTAATGTATTCACTTAATAAATCAAGATTTTTATAATCAATCTCTGGGGAGTTTTCCTCACCAAAGCTACTCATTTTTTTTCGTCTCATGTTACTTGCCATGATAATCCTCTTTATTCGTTATTTAAGATGCTTCCGAAGCTACTGTTTCTTTAACTTCGGTAGTATTTTTGGCTTCTTGAGCTTTAGCTTCTTCTTTAACTTCAGCCGCTTTTTTCTCAGCCGCTTTAGCTTCTTCAACATTTGCAGATGCAATAAGTGAAGGTTCAGTAATAGCTTCTTTTTTCAATAAAGTCATGCTACGTAAGATCGCATCGTTGAAACGAAAACCACTTTCCAACTCATCTAGAGTTGCTTGATCACATTCAACATTCATCAACACATAATGTGCTTTATGAATCTTTTTAATGGGGTATTCTAAATGTCTACGGCCCCAATCTTCTAAACGATGAACTATACCTGAAGCTTCTTCAATAGTAGCTTTATAACGATCAACCATCGCCTGGACCTGAGAACTTTGGTCAGGATGGACTAAAAAGACAATTTCATAATGTCGCATATTTTCTCCTTTCGGTTAAGCCTTCCA
>CAYYNM010000124.1:0-10118 GCA_964472945.1 uncultured Methylomarinum sp.
GTACTTAACGCTTTAATTATTCGAAAAAATAATTTAAAGAAAAACGTAGGGTGGGCAGTCTTTTTTGCCCACCAATAAGCTGAAATATGCAACGGTGGGCAAAAAAGACTGCCCACCCTACACAATGTTCTGCTTTAGTTTTTTCTCAGTTAATTAGGGTTTCTGGTACTAGTCTTAATTTATTAAATTAACCTGAGATAAATTAATAGAGATGTTAATTTTTATTACTACCACACACATGTTTTCTGTACAAAAGCATTAAACTGTATTTAAACTAAATATCAATAATAATGATTTTATTTTTCTCATTTGCGCTTTCAATTATTATCAGCCTTGCACTAATACCGTTGTTAATGAGATATGCTAGTTTTTTAAATATGCTTGATCAGCCAGGTGGACGTAAAGTACATACGGTTGCAATTCCCAGGTGTGGTGGCTTAGGTTTAGCTCTATCTGCTATTGTTGCTACTCTATGTTTCATTTCTTTTGAAGAAAAATTAGTTGGTTTTCTTAGTGGTAGTTTAATTATTGTGGTATTTGGCTTGTTAGATGATCGTTATGAATTAAGTTATAAATGGAAATTTTTAGGTCAGTTTTTAGCGGTAATTGTGGCGATGTTTGGGGGAGTATATATAAGCGTTGTCCCTTTTTTAGGTTTAGAGCCTAGTTTTTTATTTATTTCCCTGCCTTTAACCGCTATTTTTGCTATTGGGGTAACAAATGCTGTTAATTTATCGGATGGTTTGGATGGTTTAGCTGCAGGAATAATGTTGATGACATTTGCGACGGTTGCATATTTAGCAATTGATGCAAATGGGGTTGATGCGGCAGTGGTAGCCTTGGCTATAGCTGGAGGAATCGTGGGGTTTTTGTGGTTTAATACCCATCCTGCCATTATTTTTATGGGTGATACGGGAAGTCAGTTTATTGGTTATATGGCTGTATTTCTTTGTATTTATTTGACCCAGGATATAAACCCCGCTTTAAATCCAGCTCTTCCACTTTTACTATTAGGATTACCTATTTTAGATACATTAACAGTTATAGTGCGTAGGGTTCGAGCCGGAAGGTCACCTTTTTCTCCAGATAAGACCCATATTCACCACCGGTTGATGGAATATGGATTTTCGCATGCAGAAGCGGTTGGAAGTATTTATTTATTACAGGGTGTTTTTTTGGCATCGGCACTGCATTTCTGTTATGCCTCTGATATTGTTGTAATAGGCACCTATTTAATTATTTCAGCGACTATTTTATTGCTATTTTATTGGGCTGGTGAAACAAAGTGGAGTTTACACAGTGTTATTGAGGGAGGCGACCGCCGAAGAAACCAGCTACTTAGAAATAACTGGATTTTTCAGTTTTGTAGACACTATATCAATTATGCAATAACAATTTTTTTAGTAACACAATTATTTTATTTGGCAGATAGAATTGTGAAGCTTTCTTTTGAAATGTATTTAGGCATGGCTTCAGCTATCATTTTATTTTTTATTTCTACGAAAAAAATTCAGGATCTTTGGGTTCGATTTAGCATTTATATTGCTGCGATAGTGGCAAATGTAATGAGTCATGAATTACCTGAATTAAGTACTTCTAACCAATGGATAATGGATGCTTTTTTGCTGTTACTTATTGTTGTGGTTTCAATTGCCATTCGAATTACACGAAAAGATAAGTTTAGGGTGACGACACAAGATGTTTTAGTCGTGTTATTTATAATTGCTGGGTTTTTTCTGATTGATTTGAAGTGGATTGAACATGTTGCTTTTAGGCTGTTTTGTCTGGTTTATGCATTAGAATATTTGTTGCACCGAGATTATTATAAATTTAACTTGATGCGGTATTTTTCAATGTTGTCTGGGGTGATAATTGTGGCTATTGTTTTATCAGCTAATTTATAAGAGCTTACAGGGCTAGATACAAACCACACAGCTTGTTAAAAATAAAGGCTAAAAGACTTTGTAGAGCGAACTTTAGTCCACTATAAAGGCCGTTTATATTGACTATTGCGGACTGAAGTCCGCTCTACAACTACAAACATGAGCTGTAGTTTATTAAGATTCATAAGATTTTTCATGACTAATAACGTATTGCAGGTAAGCTAAATAGGCACTTTTTAAGTCCTCTCTGCCTTAAAGTAAAGAGATTTTGGGTTTTGTGTATCTAGGTAGGAGCGGCTTTAGCCGCGATATCGCGGCTAAAGCCGCTCCTACAAAAACCATTTGTTTCTTAACTTAATGAGTGACCTGTGGATTGTTAATAGATATGAATTTTTTTATAAATAGATCGGCAAGCGTAGTAAATAATCAAAATTAATAGTTTAGGAAATCATATAAATGAGGAAGAAAATGTTAGGTAATAAATCGTTAGCACTCTACTTGCTAATTAGTTTTGTTTTTTTACTTGGGTGTGATGGTGCTGTTGAGCGCGAAGCAAAGTATTTAAAAAAAGCGCAAGGATACTATGAGGAAGGTAATTATGACAAGATGCGAGTCGAACTGAAGAATGTCTTGCAAATTAACCCGAAAAATATAGATGCTCGTTACTTAACTGCTTTAGCGGCTGAGAAAAATCAGGACTGGCGCAAAATGTATGGTAATTTGCTGGCAGTTGTTGAGGCTAAGCCTGATCATTATGATGCCCAGATAAAGTTGGGTAAATTAATGTTATTTAGTAAAGAATTGGCAAAGGCTTCCGAGAAAGCTGAGTTGGTTTTGGCTAGCCAGCCTAATAATGCTGATGCCTTAGCATTAAAAGCGACTATTGCTTTAGCAAATAAGGATGTTGATGCTGCAAAATCTTTGTTAAACCAGGCATTAACTGCTGAGCCTGGACATTATGATTCTTCTTTATTGATGATAAAAATACTGGGTGATGAAAAGAATATTACTGAGGCAAGACAGGTTTTAGATAATGCTTTAAAAGCTCATCCAGATAAATTGCAATTAGAATTAGTCAAAATTAATTTTTTGCTGTTTGAAGAGAAGAAAGATGAAGCAGAAGCCTTGTATGTATCTTTATTGCCAAGATTTCCTGAAAATGAAGGGCTTTATTACAATTTAGCGAAGCTTTATATATCAAGGGATAAAATTGATTTGGCTGAAGGCGTGCTGAAGAAACTGGTTACACAGTTGCCTGAAGAAGATAAGCCAAAATTTGTTTTAATTGATTTTTTAATTCGTAAACGTGGTGTTGAGCAGGCAGAAAAAGAAATAGATAGTTTAATTGCTGAGAACCCAGATAACTTTGGTTTTAGATTTGCGAAACTTGCTTTATATAAAGACCAGGCTGAAAAAGGTCAGAAAATTCTTGAAGCAATTGTAGAAGACGATAAATTAGGTGCTGCGGGTATTGATGCCAGAAACAGGTTGGCAGGATTTTTTAATGCAAAAGGCCAGCCTGATAAAGCAAGGGCATTAGTCGAAGAAATTCTAGAATTAGATTCAAGAAATGAAAAGGCTCTATTGTTTAGAGCTGGTTTGTCTTTAAAAGATAAAAAATTTGATGAGGCACTTGCGGATGCGCGAACTATTTTAAGAGATAACCCCGAGTCTGAAAAAGCTTTAATGATTCAGGCTGTGACTGAACTGCAAAATAAAAATATAGAACTGGCAAAGGAAACATTGGAAAAAATAATTACTATTAATCCAAAAAATGCGGTTGCAACAAAAGATCTTGCCAGGATAAAGTTGCAAACAAAAGATGAAGCCGGGGCGATTGAGTTACTGGAAAAAGCGCGACCTATATTAAAGAAAGACCAACAGATTCCGGTTATGTTAATTGATTTGTATGGTAAGCAAAAACAGTGGGATAAAGCTGAAAAGGTTGCAAAAGATCTTTTACAACAGTCAAAAAATAAGGAAATAGCCCATTATAAATTAGCTCAGTTATACATGGGGCAACAAAAATTTGACCAGGCTATTGTCGAGTTTCAAAAAGTACGGACTACCAAGCCAAAAGCTGTCGATGCGATAGCAGGGTTAGTTAATAGTTATATTGCTTCAAAACAGGAAGCAAAGGCCGTAGATTTATTAGATAGTATATTGTCAGAGAATAAAGACAATCCAACTTTACTGACTATGCGAGCAGAGTTATATAGGCAAATGAAACAACTGCCTAAAGCTGAAGCCCTGTTTAAAAAGGTAATAGAATTAAAGCCAAAGGTAGAAATAGGATATAAAAATTTAGCGTCTATTTATATTATTCAAAAACAGATAAATAAAGTGATTGATGTCTTTCAACAAGGCTTAAAACAAATCCCTGAAAGTAAGTATTTTCTAATACAAGTGGGTGTTTTAAATACAGTTGCTGGTAATACGGGCAAGGCTATTGACGCTTATAAAAAATTATTGCTTATTGTTCCTGGTAATTTGCTGGCTATTAATAACCTGGCTTCTTTATTAATAGAAAGTTCGGATGATAAAGTGGTTGAACAGGCTTATAGCTTAATTAAACCGTTAAAAGATTCTCAATACCCCGCTTTTTTGGATACTTATGGCTGGGTCAATTATAAGAAAGGTAATATTGATATAGCACTGGCTGCTTTAGAATCAGTAATTAAACAGAAAGGTGTTGTTCCGGAAATGCATTATCATTTGGGAATGGTTTATATTGATAAAGGTCGAGTTGAAGAGGCTAAACTGGAGTTAGAAAAAGCCATTGCTGGTAATGCAAAATTTAAAGCAATAAATGAGGCTAAAATAGCATTGGAAGCTTTGAATAAAGCTAAGGCAACTAGCAACAAATAAGCTACCCACCTAGTGGGTCTTTTTGTCCGCCTTCAGTGCTGCAACTTATGCTCTGTGTTTCGGGGCGATGGAGCGTCCTTGTATGCATTCCCATGCAGAGCTGTGGGAATGTGGGGTTTCGCCACCTGTAGAGGTAAGGCATGTCTTGTCTTGTCTCTACAGGGTTATGAATAGTGAAATTAAGATTTAGTTCTCGGTTTTTTAGTGTGGATTGTAGGAATATGAGGTTAATTGTTAGTAGCATTGTTAAATACTATGATAATTACTGTTAAACTTAATATATTCATACTTTTTAAGCTTCTTTATGACCGATCACACAAATCATTTTTTAGCCATTAACCAGGCGGCTAATGCAATATTAAAGCATAAGGTTGATAAACTGCAGATTATTCCTGCGGTTGCGCTTAAGTTACTTCGGTTGACGAGTGATGAGCGAACTAATGTGGGTGAATTATCGCTATTAGTTGAAACCGAGCCAACATTAGCTGCAAAAGTGTTACGTAATGTTAATTCGGCTGCTTTTGCTTTATCCCATAAAGTGACTTCTATTAAGCGAGCCGTTAATATTTTGGGTTTTTCCTCTGTACGGCAATTAGCTTTAAATCAGTTATTTTATAATAAATTAATTCAGTCTAAGTCTAAGGATGAGTTTGACCAACTTTTTTATTGGCAACATTGTTTGTTTGTCGCTTCATTGAGTCGAGCGATTGCAAATGCTTTAAAACATCCTGATCCTGATCTTATTTATTGTGCAGGGTTAATGCATGATATTGGTAAAATTGTTTTTGAGAATCATGGCAAAGTCAGTTATAGCGATTTTCTGTTAGCTTGTAAGGGCGATGAGCAATCTACACTGAAGGGTGAACATGATTTTTTTGGTTTAAACCATGCGGAAATGGGCTATGTCTTTTGTCAACAGTGGGATATTCCTGAGCAGATTGCGGCTATTGTTTATTGCCATCATGACCTTCCTAAAGATGATGGTTTTCTTGCCCAATATAAACCTGATATTGCTATTGTAAGTTTTGCTAATTATATTGCCTGGATGCAAGGTATTGGATCTACAAAAGTAAGCAACGCTCCAGAACTACATGCTGAGGTTTCTAGCTACCTCGATATTGCTAGTTTAGATCTTGAACATTTATTAAGCAATGTTGATAAAGAAATGCAGCATACGCGTGAATTTTATGGTATCCAGTTTCCTGATCTTAATAAATTACGGGCAACATTAATTGAAACAGCTTTACTATTAAGTCATTGTAAAAAAATACCTGATCATGCGATTAATTCGTTAAATAACGAAGCTTTTTCAAGCTTAACGGCTCCTCATAAAAGCCTTGAACCTGATGAAATAGTGCCTTGGACTTTAGCCGCTATTCAGGCTGATTTTAAATTTGAGAGAATTATCTTTTTTGAAGTTAAAGCAAAGCAGCGTAGTTTAGTTGCTACTTATAGTTGGCCAGAATCATTGTGTCATAATATTCTTCAAAACCAGTCCATTAAAATTGAATCTTTATCTCAATCTATTTTAAATAGTTTGAGAGAACGAAAGGCTATTGTTATTAATGATAGTGATATGAATATTGTTGAGGGTTTTCAGGTAGGTGAATTTCTTCTTGTTCCTGTATTAAGTCAAAATCGGTTAATTGCTTTGCTGTATATAGATAATGTAAATAACAAGTCGCCTCTTGGTTCAAATATTATTATTCAAATTACACCGATTATTCATGAGTTGGGCGTTGCATTAAATAATGCTAAACGATTTCAGCTGGAGAAAAAAAGGGCTGAAGTTGATGCCTTAACGGGTTTGCTTAATAAACGCATGGTCATCGAATATTTAACGGCAACCTTTCAAGAAAATAAAGATCAATTAAGTCATGTAGCCGTTGGGTTTATTGATATAGATTTTTTTAAGCGATTTAATGATAGTTGTGGTCATGAGGCGGGGGATGATGCGCTTAAAATTGTTGCACAAATTATGCAGACACTTACTAGGCCTAGTGACTTTATTGGTCGTTATGGTGGGGAAGAGTTTGTTTTTGTATTACGAAATACAACACTAAAAGGCGCGCAATGTTATGCCGAACGTATTCGCCTAGAAATTGAGCGTAAAGGAGAAATTCTCAAGCAACGTTTTCAAGGACATGCTTTGACCATAAGTGTGGGTGTTAGTCTTTATAACCCAAAATTTAGTAGTTATAATCAAATAATTGAGGCTGCTGATGCGGCAATGTATAAAGCTAAACATCAGGGGCGTAACTGTGTGGTGGTCGGTGGTTAAGTAAGCCTCCTAGTTTGCCTAACTACTTTTCAAATTTTGGTAGAGACAAGGCACGCCTTGTGTCCTTACGAGGGCAATAACACTTTCTAAATTTTAGCAATTATTTTTTATTTCTAGCATTAAGTCGAGCAATATCACTCGAAATAAATAGGGCGGGGTCGACAGGTGTTTTGTTTAAATAAACAATCCAGTGCAAATGAGGGCCTGTTACACGGCCTGTTTCACCAACAGTACCCAGCATATCCCCTTGCTTAATAAGCTGTCCTGGTTTGACATTGATTTGGTTCATATGTAAGTAGGCTGTTAATAAGCCTTGACCATGATCTAAGAACACGGTATTGCCATTAAAGTAGTAATTTCCGGTATCAATGACTTTAGCCGATGCTGGGGCAATAATAGGTGTACCTGTTTTTGCAGCTATATCTAAGCCGTTGTGCGGTTTTTTGGGAATATCATTAAAAAATCGTTTTAAACCAAATAAACTGCTGAGCCGACCATCGACCGGTGTTATAAAGTCTGTATTTACTGTATGTTCAGTCCAGGTTGACTTTGCTTTGCTCATTGCCTTTTTATCAGAGGCAATTTTTTCTAAATCAGCTTTGGTAAAACCAGTTACCATGCGCTTTTTTTTAATAATAAGGTGTTGGGCGGGGTAGTCTTTATCGATAATGTTAAAGCTTAATTCATAGCTGTTATGTGCTGTATTAACGGTTATTTTATATTTTCCTGGCTTGCTTGACAGGGGGATACCTACTAAGGCTGTCCAATGAGCCTTTTCCTTAATAATGGCCACTCGATTATTATTAAAAAAGGCTTTAGGTACTACTTGGCTGGTTTCTGGTAGTGTAATTTTATTAATGCCACCCAGTACGGCTAATTGTTCCGGTAACTTATTTGCCCAGATAAAGCTAGAATAAAAGATAAAAAGCAAAAAAATGTATTTAGTCATGATTAATTTCTGTTATTTGGCTAATGATTGAACCATGGGCGAAACGCGTTTTAATGGTATCGTCAATTGACAGTTGCTCACTATTACTAATTAGGGTATTAGATTGAGTTAAGCGAGTAATTGAATAACCTCTTTCTAAGGTTGCTAAAGGGCTTACTGCATTGAGAGTATGAATAAGTGAAGATTGTTTTCTTTTAAGCTTTTCGAGTTTACTCTTTATGGCATGATTGAAGCTGTTAGTTAAATAGTTGAGCTGTTGCTGGTAGTGCTCTATTCTATTTTTAGGGTTATGCCTTTGTAATAAATAATCTTGTTTAGCTAATAAATGAGTTTCTTGTTTTATTCGAGACTGAATAATACGCTGTAATCTAGCGTCTAAATTATCAAGTGTTTGAGCAAGTCTTTGATATTGCTGACCAGGGTGTTGCTGTTTTAGCCTTTTATCTAGCCAATTAATGGATTGTTGCTGTTGATTTAGTTGGCGGCTAACTATATTTTTTAATTGTTGCTCAAGAGCTTGAAAATTATTGATCCAGGATTGTTGATTGGGTACTGCATTTTCAGCCGCTGCTGACGGTGTTGGAGCGCGTAAGTCGGCAACCAAATCAGCAATGGTAAAATCAACTTCGTGACCTATCCCAGAAATAATAGGGATTTTACTGTTGACGATGGCGCGAGCAACACTTTCTTCATTAAAACACCAGAGGTCTTCCAGTGAACCACCGCCTCTGGCGAGCAAAATAATATCAACCTGTTGGAGTCGATTAGCTGTTTCAATGGCATAACAAATTTCAACTTTTGCTGTTTCCCCTTGTACTGATGTTGGATAAATAATAACAGGGATGGCAGGAAACCGTCTGTTTAAAACACTTAAAATATCATGTATTGCGGCTCCTGACGGCGAGGTAATCACGCCAATACATTCCGGTAGTATTGGAAGAGGCTGTTTAATACTTTGATCAAATAAGCCTTCATTAAATAGCTTAGATTTGAGTTTTTCAAAAGCAAGTTGTAAATCACCTTCACCGGCTTGTTTCATTTTATCGGCAATTAATTGGTAGTCACCTCTAGCTTCATACAAACTAACCTGAGCAGAAATAATGACCTGTTTACCATTGCTTGGTGTAAAAGTGAGTCGGCGTAATTGTGATTTGAACATTGCACAACGTATCTGTGCCTTTTTATCTTTTAAAGAAAAATAAATATGTCCTGATGAGGGTTGGCTCAAATTGGATATTTCGCCTTCAACTTGAATGAAAGAAAAGTGGTTTGAGAGTAAGTCTTTGGTTTCTTTGTTGAGTTCAGAAACACTGTAAATTTTCTTGTTAATCAAAATTCTTTTTTATTTCGCGTTCGATTGATTGCATATAACGTGTAAATGCATTTTCTTCTCTTGGGGTAATACTAATAAACTCACAGCCTATTCGCTGACCTTTTGATGGGTTAATCGGGTTGATGTGAACAATATTGCGAGGGATAAAGGATATAGGGTGTATTTCAGAGTCATTTAACACTAGCTGGCAATTAGTAAATTCAGTATTTAAAGTAATCTTTTTGGCTAACACTAAATCTTCCACAGCAAATGAAAATCCAGAAACACTAAGGTTAAAAAGTTTAAAGTTAAATAATTTTTCTGCCTCACTTGCTGTTTCTTGTAGGTGAATAGTGCAATAGCTGTTTTTTGATAAGGGTGAGCGGACTCTGTAAAATTTGCGACGTTGAACCCAATAAAGTAGCTCTGGAATTTGGATCGATAAAGCTGGAGCACTTGGGTTCCCTGCTTTTTTTACACGTCGACCTTTGAATAAAACTTTAATCCCATTAAAATCAGCAGTGCAATTAACAAGCCCCATACTTAACAACTCTCTGTTAAGGTATTCTTTTGGTCCACAGTCTATAATGATAGTTTGTGATTTTTCATTAATCTCTAAAATGGCTGTTAAAAATGAATTTTTGTCACCGAAGCCCGCAGCTATAAGACACTTTTCTTTTGCAAGTGTTTTTAAATAGTTGATTATTTGTTTAGGGTTTTTTACTAAATAATTTGAAAAATCTTCCATATAATAAGTAAGTGTTTAAAATTATCCTAACAATTTTAATTTAATAAATTAAGTTTTCGTCGGTTGTAGAGCGGACT
>CAYYNM010000125.1:0-10037 GCA_964472945.1 uncultured Methylomarinum sp.
TGGCCAAAAGGGCTTTTTCCGTAGCAGGTTCTCTATTCTCGGACAGCCTCCTAGAGAGTCAAATGCCTAATCATTTTGTAACTAACAACCCAATATCCCCTCCTTTTCCAGAATATTTACAACAAGCTATTTTTGGCTTAGGTTGTTACTGGGGCGCAGAAAGGAAGTTTTGGCAGCAAAATGGAGTGTTTTCTACAGCTGTAGGCTTTACAGGAGGAACCTTAGTCAACCCTAACTATAAAGATGTTTGCTCTGGATTAACGGGACATAGTGAAGTTGTTTTGGTTGTTTTTGATCCAGCAATTATTTCATTTCAACAATTACTGATTATTTTCTGGGAGTCTCACGACCCAACCCAAGGAATGAGGCAAGGTAATGATATAGGCACTCAATACCGCTCAGGAATTTATACTTTTAATGACACTCAAAAACAGCTGGCATTAAAATCAAAACGACATTACCAGTCCAAGTTATCAGCATCAGGTTTAAATATAATAACAACAGAAATATTAGATGCTCCCCCTTTTTATTATGCTGAAGGTGATCACCAGCAATATTTAGCAAAGAATCCTCAGGGATATTGTGGCTTAGGAGGTTTGGGAGTTAATTTTTAAAAACTAGCAGACAAAAAAAAAGCAGTTAATGATTAACTGCTTTATAAGGTATATTTTTAGGAATAACATAACGCAACTTTCGCTGTTTAGCTACTAGGAGCCTGTCCGAAAATAGAAAACCTGCTACGGAAAATCCCTTTTGGCCATTTTTTCCGTTCATTTTCGTTAAATAGCACAACTATTCGCCTCAAATGAACAAAAAAACTGACTCAAAAGGGCTTTCCCTCGCGACGGCTTCTATTCTCGGATAGGCTCTTAGAGCTTTAAAAGTTAGGTTAATAATAGCAGGACTTTTGTCAAGTTAAAATGTGACAAATTGTCGCAGTACCAAAAAAATGTATTTTTTGCAATATTAATTTTTAACATAAAAATCAAATTTAGGGAGTCAGTAGTACAAAAATTAATGTCTAGCTTATTAAAAAGAGATATATTAAGAAGACTTTTTTCTTACCCTAGCCCTGTCAGCTCTCTATTAAAATGTTTGGAACCGTTTTACCAAAATCAAATATAACAACCAAAGATAACCTTAAGTGGCTCTATATCCTCAGAAACCTTATGCTTCTTGGGGGAGCATTTCTGATTCTGGCATCATACTATATTATTGACATAAAACTTCCACAAGAAGAGTTATGGCTCGTAATATTCTCAATTTGTATGGTCAACCTTTACACCTGGATGCGCTTAAATACGGATGAACCCGTCTCTGAACTTGAAATTTTCTCTCAGATTTCTATTGATGTTTTTGCTTTTGGCTCATTACTTTATTTAACCGGTGGCGCATCCAACCCCATTATATGGGTATTTCTGCTTCCCATTATTGTTACGGCTATTATGCTCCCTCAGGCGTATGCATGGAATATGGTGATACTCACCTGTTGCACTTATACAGTGCTAGTTGGCTATAACATTCCTTTACCCGCCATTGAACCACACCTTCCTGATCCAAACCTGGTGAGCCTCGGAATGCAACATTACTTACATAGTATGGAAGAGGATCAGTACTTTAACCTACATATCTTTGGTATGTGGTTTGGCTTTGTCTTTAGTGCTGGCTTAGTCGCTTTCTTTGTTGTGCAGTTATCAAAAACCCTAAAAGATCAAGAAAGAAGTCTTGCCGATGCCAGAGAAAATGCATTAAGAAATGAAAGAGTTGTTTCTTTGGGTACTCTCGCAGCTAGTGCTGCTCATGATATGGGTACGCCCCTTGGTACATTAGCTATTTTGACCCATGAAATACAACTTGATTACCCCGAACACCGCTTTTCTGAGTTACACTCACAATTAAAAATAATGGATGAGCAGGTTGGGCGTTGTAAAAAAGCCCTGTCTGTTCTCTCTGCTTCTTCAGGAGAAATGCGTGCAGAATCGGGTAAGCCAATGCTTCTTCTAGAGTACTTGGATGAAACGATTAATCAATGGCGAGCACACAACAGTTCTAGTAAAATAAACTTAAACATATCACCTAATATTGAGGTCGATGCTAAAATTATTGCTGCTCGCACCCTGACTCATTCTATTATTAATATTTTAAATAATGCTGCGGAAGTTACAGATCCAAGTAAAGGTATTGACTTTTTTGCTTCTTGGGACAGCCAATTATTGCAGTTAAAAATACGAGATTTTGGCCCTGGTTTTCCGGCAGAAATCATTAAATATGCAGGAAAAAAGCCTGTTGTCAGTAATAAGCAGGGCTTAGGCGTTGGATTATTTTTAACTTATTCCACAATTATCCGTTTAGGCGGTAAAATAGAATTTTTCAACACGCCTTCAGGGGGAGCCTGTGTTGAAATCACCCTCCCACTATTAACAATAGAGACAGACTATGACAACGGAAATGGACAAACCGAATTTACTACTGGTTGATGACGATGAAACCTTTTGTTCAGTATTAAAGCCTGCACTAGAAAAAAGAAATTTTCAAGTCTCTGTTGCTAATGATGTTAAATCAGGAATATCTTTAGCAGAAAAAACTGAACCCGAGTATGCCGTAATAGATTTACGCATAGGGCATGATTCAGGTTTAGAAATGGTGGAAAAACTTATTTCACTTGATGATAATACTCAAATTATTATGTTAACGGGGTTTGCTAGTATTGCCACCGCGGTAGAAGCAATAAAATTAGGCGCAATCCACTATCTAACTAAACCGGCAAATGCTGATGAAATTGTTAATGCTTTATATAAAAATGAAGGCGACTCTTCAGTTAAAATCAACCAAAACCCTTTATCGGTTAAACGGTTAGAATGGGAACATTTACAAAAAGTATTAATGCAGCATGAGGGTAATATTTCTGCAGCTGCACGCGCATTAAATATGCATCGTAGAACATTACAAAGAAAATTGGACAAGCGGCCTGTTAAAGAATAACGTAGGGTGGAAAACCGATAGTGCCTTCCACCATTATTTTAAACTCACCCAATGAACCGCCGTGCTATAGTCTGAAGATTATTACTAACTTTCCGAGTGTTTTATTGTAAAATAAATTTATATAGTTATTATCATAATAATAATCGGTTAAATTGAGAAATAAATGGTTTTTGTAGGAGCGGCTTTAGCCGCGACATCGCGGCTAAAGCCGCTCCTACATAGGCATAAAATCACAAAACCTCTTAACTTACTGGTAGTAAGAGCTTTAAAAAAATATCTTTTTAAGCTCACCTGTAATACGTTAATAGCCATTTAAATTTATAATAATGCGAACAAATCTAAGGTGGAAATAAAATGAAAGGAATTATCTTGGCGGGTGGATCAGGAACACGTCTTTACCCAATTACAAAAGGTGTATCAAAGCAGGTTCTGCCTGTTTATGACAAACCCATGATCTATTACCCCCTATCCGTACTAATGTTAGCGGGTATCACTGAAATTTTGATTATTACCACGGCTGAAGATCAAGCTGGCTTTATTCGCTTATTAGGTGATGGTTCAGATATAGGTTTGCAGATCGAATATATTATTCAACCTTCTCCAGATGGTTTGGCACAGGCTTTTATTTTAGGCAAAGATTTTATCGGTGACGATGATGCTTGTTTAGTGCTAGGTGATAATATTTTTTATGGCCATGACCTTAAAGGTGTTTTAAGCTCGGCTGTTAATAATGCTAAACTAGAAAATAAAGCAACTGTGTTTGGTTATCGAGTAGCCGACCCTGAACGTTATGGTGTGGCTGAATTTGATAATAACGGAAATGCTATTAGCCTAGAAGAAAAGCCATTACAACCCAAAAGTAATTATGCGGTAACTGGTTTATATTTCTACCCTAATGATGTAATTAAAAAAGCTACGATTATTGAACCCTCGGATAGAGGTGAGCTTGAAATTACCACAGTCAATCAACTCTTTTTAGATGAAAACCGCTTAAAAGTTGAGCTATTAGGGCGTGGTTATGCCTGGCTTGATACCGGAACACATGAAAGCTTAATGGAAGCCTCACAATTTATTGAGACGATAGAAAAAAGACAGGGCTTAAAAGTGGCTTGTATTGAAGAAATTGCCTTTGAACAGGGGTATATTAATAAAGCTCAATTGCTTGAATTGGCAAAGCCATTATCTAAAAATCAATATGGTGAATACCTATTAAAACGTGCTGAAGAAGGAATAAATGGATGAAGTTTATTGCCCAGTCAATCCCTGATGTTATTTTAATACAGCCTAAAGTTCATGGTGATTCTAGAGGCTATTTTGTAGAAACATTTCGCCAGGATTTATTTGAACACGCTGTTGGCCATCCCGTTTCTTTTGTACAAGATAATGAATCAAAATCAAGCTGTGGTGTTTTAAGGGGCTTGCATTATCAATTACCACCCTGTGCACAAAGTAAATTAGTACGTGTAATTACAGGTACTGTATTAGATATTGCTGTTGATATTCGGATAGGAAGTCCAACATTCGGGCACCATGTCACCGTAAAGTTGTCTGAAGATAATAAGCATCAGGTTTTTGTGCCAAGAGGCTTTGCACATGGCTTTGTGGTATTAAGTGAGACAGCGACTTTTGCTTATAAGGTTGATAATTATTATAGCCCTGAATGCGATAGAGGTTTAGCTTTTGATGATAAACAGCTTAATATTGATTGGAAAATGGATAAAAATAAATTGAAGCTATCAGAAAAAGATACTCAGCAACCTAGCTTTGCTGAATTAATTTCTGGGTTTGACTATCAAACTAATTATTATGCTTGAAATTAAAACAATTTTAGTCACTGGTCAAAATGGTCAACTGGGACAATCCCTACAATCGCTGGTAAAGAAAAACCCACAGTATCAATTTACTTTTACCGGTAGAGATCAATTAGATTTAAGCCATTCAGA
The DNA here is from genome assembly GCA_964472945.1 of uncultured Methylomarinum sp. GTDB lineage: Bacteria > Pseudomonadota > Gammaproteobacteria > Methylococcales > Methylomonadaceae > QPIN01. The sequence goes on from CAYYNM010000125.1 coordinate 4,926, forward strand.
AAGTATAGCAAGCTATTTTTCACAGCATAAATTTGATCTGATTATTAACTGTGCCGCTTATACAGCCGTTGACAAAGCTGAAGAGCAACAACAGCTGGCCGAGGCTATTAATTATTTAGCGGTAAAACAATTAGCTGAAATTGCTAAAAAAAATAATTCAATACTGCTTCATATCAGCACAGATTATATTTTTGATGGGACTAACTACAAACCTTATATAGAAGATGATGCAATAAATCCACAAAACATCTATGGCTCGACTAAACTGAAGGGAGAGCAAGCTATTCAAGCAATAGCCAGTGATGCCATTATTATTCGTACCAGCTGGGTTTATTCTGAATATGGTCATAATTTTGTAAAAACCATGTTGAAATTAGGTAAAGAGAGGGAGGAATTAAATGTTATTTTTGATCAAATTGGAGTGCCTACTTATGCTACAGACCTTGCGAGCTGTATGTTAACCATTGTTGACTCATTAAGTAATAGTCAGCAAACTGGCGTTAGCGTATATCACTATAGTAATGAGGGTGTTTGTAGCTGGTATGATTTTGCCAAAGCTATTTTTGAATATACAAACACTGCCTGTAAAGTATCGCCAATAGAGACTAAAGATTACCCAACACCTGCAAAACGACCCCACTATAGTGTGCTAAATAAAGCCAAAATTAAACAAAAATATCAATTAAACATCCCTTACTGGAAAGACTCCTTACAGGCCTGTTTAAATAAACTTCAATAATGAGTAACACTATGAAAACGATTTTGGTCACAGGTGGTGCAGGATTTATCGGTTCTGCTGTTATAAGACATCTTATTAATGAAACAGAACATAAAGTCGTTAATGTGGATAAACTGACTTATGCAGGTAACTTAGAATCATTAGCGCAAGTTTCATCTGATAAACACTACAGTTTTGAGCAGGTTGATATTTGTGATGGTAATGAAATTAAACGAGTATTAGAGCAGCATCAACCCGATATTATTATGCATCTCGCGGCAGAGTCACATGTTGACCGTTCAATAGATGGCCCAGGGGAATTTATTCAAACCAATATTGTTGGTACTTATACTTTACTTGAGCAAGCTCGGTTTTATTGGTCAGCATTAGAAGCCAGAAAAAAACAAGGGTTTCGCTTTCATCATATCTCAACCGATGAAGTTTACGGTGACTTACCTCATCCAGAACAAGATAACAATACTGAATTGCCTTTGTTTACAGAATCGACTGCGTATGCGCCAAGCTCTCCCTATTCTGCAAGTAAGGCTAGCTCAGATCACCTGGTCAGAGCATGGCAACGTACTTATGGGTTCCCAACACTTATTACCAATTGTTCGAATAATTATGGCCCCTATCATTTTCCTGAAAAACTAATTCCATTAGTTATTCTAAACGCACTGGAAGGTAAAGCATTACCCGTATACGGTAAAGGTAACCAAATCAGGGATTGGTTATATGTAGAAGATCATGCCCGTGCCCTCGTTTTAGTTGCAACAGAAGGTAAAATTGCAGAAACCTATAATATAGGTGGGCATAATGAAAAACAAAATATTGAAGTAGTGAATGCTATTTGTGAATTATTAGATGAATTAGTTCCCGATAAACCTGTGGGTATAAAGCACTACAAAGACTTAATCACTTATGTACAAGATCGTGCTGGACATGATTTAAGATATGCCATTGATGCCAGCAAAATTCAACAACAATTAGGCTGGAAACCACAGGAAAGTTTTGTAAGTGGCATTCGTAAAACCGTGCAATGGTATCTGGCAAACCATAAGTGGTGTGCTAATGTCCAAGATGGTAGCTATCAGAGAGAGCGGTTGGGTAATTATAAATAGTTCTTTTTATTTGGTAAAAACCTTGTAAAGGCCAAATACCTCCTCTTAAGTTAATAGCTATTTAGCCATGGTAAATTTTCAAAAAATCAAACCTAAAATAATCAAGCTTGCTAATGATAATGTAAATATTGAGCTGCTATGGTTATATGGTTCCTATGCAACACAGACACCACATAAATATAGCGATATGGATTTAGCTGTTATTTTTAAGATATGGGAAAAGGACATTATTGAGCGACGATTACGGTCAGAGTTACTCGCCTTAGAATGGCAAAAACAATTAAATTTGAGGGAAGGGCAGTTAAGCATCTTAGGAACGTGCACAAAATAACTTGAGCAACTAACTTGTTTTTTTGTCCGTCTTCTGCGTTGTAGCAACAGTTGCGTAGCCTGTTATGCGTCTGTTGCTACACCTTGAATACGAACAAAAACCCTGCGTCAATCTTTCGCATATTATTAAACCCTCGTTTCTTAACTGATTTATAAAACAAAGAGATTTAAGCCGCTATGAATATAGAGCAGCGGAAAGAACATTACAAATATTAATAAGTAGACAGGCATAATTAACTTAACAATTTATTTTCGTCATTCCCGAGTGTTCTTATCGGGAATCTACTGTGTAGGTCAGATGGATTCCTGCTAAGAGCACGCAGGAATGACAGTTGTTTTTGTTAAATTAATTTTACGTGGGTACTTAGAAGCCTGTATAGGCATTGCAAAGCACTGGATATATGCCTTAAATAATGTAGCACCAGCTGATGCATATTCTGCTTTTGAAATGTTATCTCAGCAGGGAATCAGCAATATTGATAAACTAGAATGGCGTAAAATTATTGGTATGAGAAACGCTTTAGTACATGATTACCTTAATATTGAGCCAGAAATAATTCGAGTTGTTATAAACAGAGCTTCGTACCTTGAATTGCTAACTTTTGCAGATAAAGGTCTGCTGGCCTTAAAAGAAATAGAAATTAAAGAAAAAACCACTAAATATAATTAGGAGAATAATATGTGTGGAATAGTGGGCGGAGTTGCTGAAAGAAATGTTGTCCCCATTTTACTTGAAGGACTGAGGCGGCTAGAGTATCGTGGATATGATTCATCTGGTATAGCTGTATTAAATAAATCAAGTGAATTACAGCGTGTTAGAGCAATAGGCAAGATAAAAAACCTGGAAGCCAAAATCCAACAAGACAAACCTATTATTTCAGGACCTATTGGCATTGCTCATACAAGGTGGGCAACTCATGGCATCCCTTCTGAAAATAATGCACACCCTCATATTTGTAATAATAAAGTAGCTGTAGTTCATAATGGTATTATTGAAAATTATCAAGAGTTAAAGACAGATCAAATAGCGCAAGGCTATAAATTTACCTCTGAAACTGATACAGAAGTTATTGCCCATGCAATGCATCAAGCCTTAGAACATACTGATGACTTACTTAAGGCCGTTAATCAAGCAATCAAACATTTAGATGGAGCCTATGCTTTAGGTGTGATTGCTATTAATGACCCAAATACATTAGTTGTTGCCAGAAAAGGCAGCCCTCTAGTTATTGGCGTGGGTATCGGAGAACATTTTATTGCTTCAGATGTTTCAGCATTATTACCGGTTACTCAGAGGTTCATGTTTCTAGAAGAAGGGGATATTGCTAAAATCACTCGGGAAACAGTCGAAATATATAGTGCCGAAGGAGTTTTAGTTGAGCGTCCAGTTAAGCAATCTAGTTTAAAATCTAACGCTGTAGAATTAGGTGATCACAAGCATTATATGCACAAAGAAATCTTTGAGCAGCCACAAGCAGTAAGTGATACCCTGGAAGGGCGCATAACCCACGATCAAGTTTTAGTCTCTGCTTTCGGGAATCAGGCGGAGGCAGTTTTTAATAAAGTTGAACAAGTACAAATTATTGCTTGTGGAACCAGTTATCATTCTGGCTTAGTTGCAAAATATTGGTTTGAAGATGTTATAGGTATGCCATGTCAAGTTGAAGTCGCTAGCGAATACCGTTACCGAAACCCTGTTATACAAAATAACACCTTATTTGTAACCATTAGTCAGTCAGGAGAAACTGCAGATACCTTGGCCGCATTACAAAAAATCAATTCAGCTCGAACAGTGGACAAAGAAGGTGTTTCAACTATACCTACTTTAACAATTTGTAATGTTGCAGAATCAAGCTTAACTAGGGAATCAGATCTTATTTGCTTAACTCATGCAGGCCCTGAAATAGGCGTAGCATCAACCAAAGCATTTACCACACAACTGGTAGTTTTAGCTCTTTTAGTCACAAGTATTGGCAAGGTGAAACGATGTATTTCAGTTAACAATGAAAGTGAAGTAGTAGAAGAATTACAAAAGCTTCCCAATTTAATCAATAATGCTTTAAGGCATGAAGAAACTATTAAAATAATTGCAGAAAGTTTTACCGACAAACAAAATGCCCTTTTCTAAAAGGTCATCCAGTGGTGCAATGGCAATGACAGGCATTAATTGATGAAAATATGCCTGTCATTGCCATTGCACCACTGGATGACCTTTTAGAAAAACTAAAGTCCAATTTACAAGAAGTTAAGGCGCGTGGTGGGCAAATGCTTGTCTTTGAAGATGAGCAGTCTAATATAAGCTCAGAAAAAGATTTTACCGTGATAAAAGCCGCTACAAATGTGGGAAGAATTACAGCACCAATTACCTTTAATATTGCATTACAATTATTAAGCTATCATGTAGCAATTATAAAAGGGACTGATGTGGATCAACCTAGGAATTTAGCAAAGTCTGTTACTGTAGAATAATACCGTTTTACTTCGCACGGCCACTGTATTCTGGGAATAAAGTTTTACTCTATCTTGTTTTTGTCTATACTTGTTATACGTAAGCGTCTATTCTCCCCACCTAAACAAACTCCCCCACTTACCTTAACGCTCATGATAGTGCTTCCATCACCCCGGAAAATGAAAGATACTGTGCGGGAGAAGGCTGGCGACCTAATAAAGGTCAGGTTGATAAAAATGGTGAACTGATTGATGACCGCATATTTAACCAAAAAGATTTTGATCGAACCTTAGTCATCGATGAACGTACAGAACTGGTAGCACAAACCATTACCAGCTATTTGAAGCGAACAGATCCGATGGCAAAAACGATTGTTTTTTGCAACGATATTGACCATGCCGAACGTATGCGCCGCGCATTAATCAATTTAAATCCAGAACAAGTCGCTAAAAATGATAAATATGTGATGAAAATTACAGGCGATGATGAAATTG
>CAYYNM010000126.1:0-8861 GCA_964472945.1 uncultured Methylomarinum sp.
CACTCGGGAATGACGAAAATAAATTGTTAAGTTAATTATGCCTGCCTACTTAGGATTTCAATTTATCAGTAACAAACTTTCCCCCTTCATTTATGATAATCTAGCGACTTTCTGCTAGAAGCTTTTTTTCGTGGTGGATTAACAAATCACAGACTATAACTTGTAGAGCGCACTTTAGTCCGCTATTGATTGACTTAAGAGATTATTATTTTGTAGGCTGGGTAGAGTGAGCAACGAAACCCAGCTTGTACATCATGCTGGGTTTCGCTATTCGCTCTACCCAGCCTACTTAGCAACTGGCGAAGATCCCCGTCGTTTTGGTAAGTCATTAGTTCACGGCCTTTCAGACTTATGGCGTTATCATATTCGAGGTTATCGTGTTATTTGTAATATTGAAGGTGATAAATTAATTGTGCTTATTGTTCGCGTTGCACATAGGAAAGATGTTTATGATTAAGGCGGAAGTACCAAAATATTGTTATGGGACATAAATATGGCAAAGCTAAAGAAAAAACTTTCTCCTGCTCAAAAAATAGCGAAGAAAGAACGTCAGAAGAAGTATATGACAGTATTTATGAATGGAAAGCAAGTTAGAGTTAAACGTCCTGAAACTATTGATGGAATGGAGAGTGATGAATTTATTTTGAGAAATGCAGATCCTGTATGGCTTCATCAAAATGAAATGTGGGAATATATTGATCGCCAGCAATTTCAATCAGAAGAAGAGTGCAACGTCCATAATAAGGATAATGATGTGCCTTTTTAGTAGAATAACGAGGTTAAAATTTTAAATTCAGAAGATAGTGAAATATTTGATGATTTAAAGTGGAGTAATGCAATATTGAAACTTGTATCATGGAAACAGCATGGCTTGTTAAGTGAACAAGAAATAAGTAAACTTACACAGTAAAAATAAACAGGAAAATATATGGCCAAGTGTCCAATTTGTAATTCAAAAAAAGGAAAAAGGAGTTGTTTAATTGTTGAAACTCCCATATGTAGTATGTGTTGTGGGCAGACAAGAACAGCAGAGTTATGTGTGGAATGCCGGTATTATCAAAAACCTAAAAGAAAATACAATGAAGTGCCTTCATATTCTACTTCTGAAATGGATGGTGATCTTGATCTTGAGTCTTATGGGAATGCAATTGAAGGTGCTTTATGTGCATACGATATAGAAAAAGGTAATACTCTAAAAGATAGCGATGCAATAAAAATTATTGAGACACTCATTGATATACATTATTTTAAAGATAATCAAATGGATGCGGATAGTCAATTAGTTTTAAATGGAATAAATTATGTTAAAAAAGTAATAGAAAAAGACTTAATTGATGTCGATAATGAAGTTATTGTAAAAATTTTAGGTGTTATTCGGTTTGTAGCAAAAAGAAGAACAAATATAGGGAGAGAGTATATGGGGGTAATCCATCAATATGTTGGTATTCGAGTAGATACGGGAGCTCGTCTATTCAGGCTGTAAAATGGGGGGCACTTGCGAGTGAATTATTGTATCAGGATTAGTCGCTAAAGAAAGCCTATCAAGCTTAGGTTGCTGGGTATTGATTAAACAGATAATTCTATTTTCTTGATGCTTTTAACCGAGTGTTAAGTTTATTTGCACCAACAAGTGCTAAAACAACAAAAGAGCCAGGCGTAAGAGCAGCAACCGCTATTGCTGCAGATAGTTTTAATTTATTGATGGGTGGCGGTGTAAGAGTGGTTGCAATGGGATACCTTAGAGCCCCACATGATTGACATAACGGGGTGTCTTTTTCTTCAATGGCATCACAAAATGAACAATTAGGCATGGACTTCACCCTATTAAGACTTCTTAAGCTATTTAAATATAGTGTTTGCCGATAGTAACATAAAAAATAAATCATTCAAGTTACAAAAAAATTAAATTTAAAATTTAACACCGCTTAATGAATTTCCCATAACGAAATAGCAGGGCGGGTAGCAATAATAAATTTAAAATAGTCGAGGAAGCCAAACCGCCAATAATAATAGCCGCCATCGGTCCCATAATTTCTCGCCCTGGATTGTCACTATTAAAGGCTATGGGAAGCATGGCGAGTGCTGTAACAAGTGCAGTCATTAAGATGGAGGGTAAACGTTGCTGAGCACCCAGAATAACAGTTTCCATGTTCCAGTGCTTGCCTTCCTTGTCAATCAAATGCTGATAATGTGATAACAGCATAATACTGTTTCGAACCGTAATACCAAATAAAGTGATAAAACCAACAACAGAGCCTACCGATAAAGTCGCACCTGTTAAAACAACGGCTGCCAGCCCACCAATTAATGAGAAAGGCAGGTTTACCAAGGTAAGTAATACATTGCGAGCATTTCCAATAGCAATATAAATAAAGATAAGGATACCTGCCCCTGCTATTAAAGCATGTAACAGTAAATCTTCTTTGGCTTGCGCTTGTTCTACTGCTGCACCTGTGAATTCTGGATAGCTATTGGCTGAGAAAGGGATTTTAGTTAACACTTTACTTTTAAGTTCCTGCATAAAATCACCCATATCACGATCAACTACATTACTGGTAATTGTTTGTTTTCGCTGTGCACCTTGATGAAGAATGTTGTAACGTCCTTCAGAGTGACTAATATCAGCCACTTGAGATAAAGTAATCAATTGCCCATCTTTTGTACGGATAGGTAAATCAGCAATAGCTTCAGGTTGCTTTCTTAACTCTGGTGCTAGTGCGACTACTACGTTATAAATGCGGTTGCCTTGAATATTTTTACCGGTGATATGACCTTCATAAGCTGTCTGAATAGTGTTAATCACTTGTTCAGGGTTGAGCCCCCATAATTGCAGTTTATCTAGCTCTAAATGTACTTGTAATAGTGGGGTGCCAGGAGGTGACCTGAGCTGTACATCACTTGCACCAGGAATGCTTCGCATAATTTGAGCAACTGACTGTGCTTTACTATCCAATGCCGTTAAATTATTACCATAAATATTGACCACAACGGGAGAAGTGTAACCTGAGATAGTTTCATCAATACGCTCGGTTAAAAAGGTATTCGCTTCATATAGAATGCCGGGGAAATTGTCCAATACCTTTCTTAAACTTTCTAAAACCTGTTGTTGTTCTACACCAGAAAGAGGCGTTAGCCTAATTTCGTATTCACTGTAATGGCTGCCATAGGTATCGGCACCTCGTTCAGCTCTTCCAGCCCACTGCGAAACAGATTCTATACCTGGAATTTGTAAAAATTGCCAGGTTACTTTGCTACCTAAACGAATAGATTCTTGTAATGAGGTACCAGGAATACTGGTGGTATGGATTATATAATGGCCTTCACGCAATTCTGGTAAAAATTTATTATCTAGATTAAATAAAGTTATTATTCCTATAAGGAAAATAATAAGACTGAGAGTGCTGACAGCTTTAAAATGCTTACTAACCCATTCTAATATATTTTTATAGCGTGGTTTAAGCCAGCTAATTAAAGGAGGGTCTTGATTATCATTTGAAATTCCAGTATTTTTACCAAGCAACAAATAGCAGAGTGCAGGTGTTAGTGTTAATGCAACAAGCAAAGACATCAAAATAGCGAGAATATAAGACAGCCCAAGAGGAGAAAATAAGCGGCCAGCGACACCCGATAAAGTTAATAAAGGTATAAAAGCCAGAGCAACAATAAAACTGGCATAAACCACAGAGCTACGCACTTCCATTGAGGCATCATAAACTACGGTAGCAATTGCTTTAGGCTGAGAAAGACATCTGTTTTCTCGTAAACGCCGAAAAATATTTTCAGTATCAATAATGGCATCATCTACTACTTCTCCCAGGGCAATTGCTAAGCCCCCCAGCACCATAATATTTAAATTAACTCCACTTTCTATTAAAATAATAAGGGCGGTAATGAGTGATAAGGGGATGGCAGTTGCGGAGATAAGAGCAGTACGAAAGTTAAATAAAAATAGGTAAAGCACAATAACAACAAAACAGCCGCCAATTAATAAATGTCTTGATAAGTTGGATAAAGACGTTTCAATATAATCGGCAGGGCGAAATAAATGAGGATAAAAATTAATATCCTGTTTGTTAAAAATACCATCAAACTCAGCTAAAGCAAACTCCACTTGTTTAGAGACGGATAAGGTATTAGCTCCAAATTGGCCAATAACCATCATCACAATACTAGACTTTCCTTTTATTTGGGCTGCACCAATGGGTGGCTCTGCGCCATAAGCAATATCAGCAACATCACCTAAAGTAATATTAATACCTGATTGACGTTTGATAATGATTTTTTCAAATTGTTCTGGCGTGTTGGCTTGCCCTGAAATTTGAATCGTAAAACGTTGATTTGCATTTTCAATAAAACCGCCACCTTGAATCTCTCCTGCCTGCTTAGCTGCTTTGACAATATCTTCAACGGATAAATTAAAGCGGCGGAGTTGAGAAGGTTTTATTTGAATTTGCAATTGCTGGATTTCGCCACCAAAAACATTAACATCAGCAACACCAGGAACGGCAAGCAAACGAGGTACGATAGTCCAGTCCACTAAACTGCGTAATTCCATTAAGCTCTTTTTATCAGAGTTTAAACCAATCGTTAATACCGTCGCAGAGGATGAAGATAAGGGGACGGCAATAGGCATTTCAACGCCTTTGGGTAAGTGGCTGCTTAAACTCGTTAAGCGTTCACTGATTAACTGTCTGTTTCTATAAATATCACTGTTTTCTGCAAATAAAGCAGTCACAATAGATAAGCCTTGTATAGACTCTGAGCGAATAGATTTTAAGCCGATTAAGCCACTTATACTGGTTTCAATTTGCTGAGTAACTAAAACTTCAACCTGTTCAGAAGATAAACCTGGTGATTCAGTTTGAATAATGACTTGCTTAGGTGAGAACTCGGGGAAAATATCAAGTCCAGCAGAAGAAAAACGATAGCTGCCATAGAAAAGTAGGATTATCGCCAAAGCAATGACGACACCATAAAATCGAATTGAAAAGTGGACTAAAATTGACAGCATAGTTAATTTAAAAGGTATTTTGGTGAGGTAGTTAGTGCTTTAAGCTTAATCATCTTCTTCATCACCTCTATCTTCAGTAGGTATTTGTGATCTAAACTCATAAGATAAAAGCATTTGAGTCCCTTTTACAACGATTTCTTTATTATCATTTAGCTCAGCGGAAATAAAATAGCCGTTAGGTACTTTTATTAATTGACTAATATTTTGATGAATAAATTGCTCATCATCAGTTTTAATAAAAACAAAAGGTTGTCCCAAATGCCAAGCAACAGCAGTTTCAGGAATAGTGATACCTATAAGACTCTCTTTTAGTTGAGGTATCCAGGCCGTAAAATTCATACCCGGTTTAATGGTTAGACTATCCGTTAAAAAACTATACTGTAAACCTTGAGAAAAATTATCTGTAGAGGGAAGTAAACTAATAAAGGAGGCTTTGAATGCCATCTTGCGATTACCTGTAGGGCTAATAAAAATACTTTTAAAATGATCTAACTTAGTGCTTCCAGCAGGTACGGTTATTATTAGTAAGGTAGATTTTCCTGATATTAAATTTTTAAATTGAGTAGAATTATTTTGTATTACCCATTGAGTGATCAGGCCCCCCCATTTTAGTCGGCTGTTACTAATAATGAGGCCACTTTCATAGGCCAGTTGGTCAAAAAGGGCTTTATCTACCTGCCATTGCGATTCTTGGGTTTGTAGTTTACGGATGGAAACGGCTTCATTTTTCTGTAAACGGCGTAATCGAACAACAGCTGATTTTGACTTTAATAAGCGAGCTTTTGCTCCCGCTTTTTTAGCCAATAGCGATTGGTATTGACTCTGAATTGATAATAAAGGGCTTATGTTAACGGCTTTGCCATAAACAGCTCGCTCTGTTAGAAGTTGAGTGGTTTTAAACTGTTGAGATTTGACACCTGATTTTTGTTGCATTTCAGTGTCTAAATAAATAACAGCTTGGCCATTAATTATCTTGACTGGGGTTAGTTCATTTTCAGCATCTGAAGCTGAACTTGATGTGTTAAAAAGGGAGGCTAAACAGAGCAATAAAACCAGTGGGTAACGAGTCATATAAAGGCCATTAGAAAGAAATTGATAGAATTATACGGTGTGTTTTTAAATGAAATAAATTTTTTTGTTGTTTTTAATTAATAGCAGGTTATCCTTTACAGCATATTTAGTCTAAAGAGAGAATAAAATGAGTAATCTGCCAGATAACTTAAAATATGCCAAAAGCCATGAATGGTCAAAAATTGAAGATGATAATATTATTCGTATTGGAATTACCGATTTTGCCCAGGAAGAATTAGGCGATTTAGTTTATATAGAATTACCTGAAGTTGGAAAGCAACTTAATGCAGGAGAACAATGTGCAGTTGTTGAATCCGTTAAAACAGCTTCTGATTTATTTAGCCCAGTTAGTGGTACGGTGACCGCTATTAATGAAGCCATTATTGATTCACCAGAACAAGTAAATGATGAGCCTTACGATACTTGGTTGTTTTGTATTAAAGCAGATAACTTAGCTGAATTGGATGAATTAATGGATGCAACGGCTTACCAAGTAATAATTGAGGAATAATCAAGGATGACATATTACAATGAAAAAGGATTAAAAAGATTTATCAATGCCATTTTATTTTCTTTTGCCGGGTTTAAAGCGACCTGGATACATGAAGAGGCATTTAGACAAGAGGTTTTAGCTTTTATTATTACTGTACCGTTAGCATTTTGGCTAACAAATAATAATATTGAGCGTGTTTTATTGATTGCTTCTGTTGTGTTGGTTATGATTGTAGAGTTGCTGAACTCTGCTGTTGAGGCTGTGGTTGATAGAGTCGGTGTTGAATACCATGAGCTGGCAGGCAGAGCCAAAGATATTGGTTCGGCAGCAGTAATGCTGTCAATAATGCTAGCAATAGCAACCTGGATATTAATTTTAGTTTAAGAGGAACAAAATGAGTGCATTAATCTGTGGGTCTATGGCTTACGATACTATCATGGTTTTTCATGATAAATTTAAACATCATATCTTGCCAGAAAAAGTCCACATGCTAAATGTTTCTTTTTTGGTCCCTACGATTCGTCGAGAATTTGGGGGCTGTGCAGGGAATATTGCTTACAACTTAAATCTTTTAGGAGAGAGGCCTGCCATTATGGCAACGGTAGGGCATGATTTTGAACCGTATGCCCAATGGTTAAATAGTTGTAAAATTTCTACACAATATATCAAAACTATGGATAGTGAATATACAGGCCAAGCGTATATTACAACGGATGAAGATGATAACCAGATTACTGCATTTCATCCAGGAGCGATGAACTTTTCGCATGAAAATTCAGTAGTAGATGCCGAAAATATAACGATAGGTATTGTTTCACCTGATGGCAAAGAAGGTATGCAAGTACATGCTAAAGAATTTGTTGAACAAGCTATTCCCTTTATTTTCGATCCAGGCCAAGGTATGCCGATGTTTGATGGTGAAGAGTTACTTGAACTTTTGGATCTAGCAACATATGCAACATTTAATGATTATGAATCTGAGTTAATGCAAGAGCGTACAGGGTTATCATTAGAGCAAATAGCTAAAAAGGTTGATGCTTTAATTATAACGATGGGTGGCAAGGGGTCTAAAATTTATACCGCTGGAAAATGTATTAACATCCCTTCGGCAAAAGCCAAAGAATTAGCAGACCCAACCGGCTGCGGTGACGCATACCGAGCTGGCCTATTGTATGGAATCATCAATGAATATGATTGGGAAATAACAGGTCGAATTGCCTCCTTATTAGGAACCATCAAAATAGAGCATCATGGTACTCAGAACCATAAATTTACCATGGACTCTTTTAAAGTACGTTATCAAGAGAGTTTTGCTAGCTCGTTTTAAAATTTTATTGAATGTAGAGCGGACTTCAGTCCGCAAATAACATATCTTACAGCGGACTGAAGTCCGCTTCTACCTCAGGTTTTATTCCTTGAATTTAAAAAACACAGAAAAACTACTTTCTATTATGGCGCATTTACGCCATCCAGAAAAAGGCTGTCCCTGGGATTTAAAGCAGGATTTTAATAGTTTAATTCCTTACACTATTGAGGAGGCTTATGAAGTGGCTGATGCTATTGAAAGAAATGACCTGGACGATTTACGTTTAGAATTGGGCGACCTTTTATTGCAAGTCGTTTTTCATTCACAAATAGCCGAAGAGCAAGGTTTGTTTGATTTTGAACAAGTTGCTGAAGCCATTACTGAAAAACTGATAAGTCGGCACCCTCATGTTTTTGACGGTGTAAAGTACAACAGTGATGAAGAGCGGCAAAAAGCTTGGGATGAAGCTAAAGTAACAGAAAGGCAGTTAAAAGGTAAGCAAGCAGAAAATGAAAGTGTATTGGCTGGGGTTGCTATTAACCTTCCTGCTTTAGTTCAGTGTGAAAAAATTCAGAATAAAGCCGCAAGTCATGGTTTTGATTGGCCAGAAGTTGAACCCGTTTTTGATAAAGTGATGGAAGAGCTTGAAGAAGTAAAAGAGGCTTGGGAACAGCAAGATCAGCCACATATTCAAGAAGAAGTTGGTGATTTATTACTGGTAGTCGTTAATTTAGCCAGACATTTAAAAGTAAACCCAGAAGTAGCTTTAAAACAAGCAACAAAAAAATTTACCAGGCGTTTTAACTATATTGAAGAGCAGGTTGAACTCTCTGGACGAAGTTTACAAGACTGTGAGTTGGCTGAGTTAGATGCTTTTTGGGATAAGGCTAAAAAAGAGCTTAAAGGTAAGGAAACTTAAAGTAATCGGAGAACCAAGGGGTGTGCGGCCGAGTTTCAAGGGGTCAGCCAGCTTGATTCTA
>CAYYNM010000126.1:8961-10035 GCA_964472945.1 uncultured Methylomarinum sp.
AGTTTCAAGGGGTCAGCCAGCTTGATTCTACACTATTTATTACTGCCCACCCCTTTATTACTATTCAAATGGCATTTGTTGGTGAAAGAATTGGTGGGGGAGAGTAGTTAGGAGTTACCTAAGTTTTCTGTTAACTAATTTTGAAACCATACCAATTTTTGACATACATATACTTCCGAATTGGTGTTTTTATGACCAACAGCAGTAAACCAATTGAGTACAAGCACCAGACAGCAGCCCATTCATTCATATTACTGGTTGTCAGAAATGATAACAACGGCCCACTAATCAGATGATAAAGAACTAGCCGCCAACACCCGTATAATAATGGCAGCAGAAATGCAGCATAGGCATAGGAACTTGCCATGGCAAAGTTACCACTGGCAGGAATTTGCCAGGCTATATGCCAATCCCCAGATGTAGAACAGATTTGTGGTCCGCAAAAGGGCATTTTAAATTTAGTTTCAGGCATTAGAAGCAAATGATAAGTTTTGTTATAACAATAACTGGTCCACTCGAATGGATAAATGCGTATCAAAAAAAGGATAGCCGTAATAAAGCAAAGTGTATAGACGAAGGGACTGATGCGCTGGCGTAAACTTTTCGGAATAAAATGCATGCAAACAGCATTAATAAAAATAGGCTGAAAGGCAATATGTATATAACCAAGAAGTGTTGCAACCTGATTTTTGGGATTGAAACATTCATCAATGACTGTGTAGGTATAAGCCTGCAAAAGTTCCATTAGAGAAAAGTAGGCCAATGTCGCACACAGCACTTTTGATTCCCCTTTGGCATAAAAATAGGCAGTACTGATAAGTCCAGTGGCTGCCAAAGCGGCAGATGCCTCTCCACTCCAACACATAACTCCTCCATATTTATAGTAATGCGATTGTCATATCGCTTTGTGCATGAAAAATAAGTTTCTATTTTAAAGGAGAGACGGCATTTTGTCGAAAGGTACTGTTTGGCCATCACGGCGAAACCGCTCTAAAAAACTGATTTTACAAGTTAGATTTTGCGTTTTTTTGAATTTTCAGTCATTCTCAGGTAATCAAACACCCTTCGTACATT
>CAYYNM010000127.1:0-10024 GCA_964472945.1 uncultured Methylomarinum sp.
CCCGAAAGAACGGCGTATTCTACAGGATTATATTTAGCCGTCAAGGCTTTATTTCATCCTTAAGGCAAACACCAAGAGATAATTCTAAGCAACACTCATATTTTGTAATTGATAACGAGCTGTTGCTGCGATTTCCTCATCAACATCATTTTTGAGCGACTCCAAACAATACCCTTTCTTTACTACTATATATCTTACAAAATCATTTTTATCTTTGGCGAGCATCTCTAAATATTTTGATTCATTAGTATATTTAGCGACTGTCGCCCTAACTCTCCAACTTTCATCTGCAACCAACACATCATGCCCCACTTTCTTCCTTGCAACTGCCGCACGGACAACTGCGGACGTATCTTGAATCAAATGAGTTAAAGCAAAACACAAATCTACCGCTTCCAATCTTATATATTCCTCTTTTTCCTTAAGCAAATCGATCTCGTTATATTTTTTACCTGAAATAACTACAGTATCCATATCTAGCACCACTCACCAATTTTGCATATATTTTAGCTTAGATATTATTAGCAAACCATTGTTATCTAAAGAAGCTGGGGGTAACATCACAAATTATTAATAATGCGGAGGAAGCTCAACTCCTTGATTAATTTCACTTGAACTTGATATAGTCTTTATTCTTTGCCCAAGTAATTTGCAAATTTCTTCCAACCGAATCAATTGTCTTTGCTGCTCACTCACAATATCATTCAACGATAGTAGTAAATCATCTTGGTAAGCCACCTTAATCTCCAACTCTGTAATACGCTCTTCACTCATTTGTTAAACCTTTCCGTCTAAACATCATCCTCTTCAAACTCTATACACCTTATAACCATGACCTTTAATAATAACCATAATTTCATTCAAATCTAAGAATCCAACAACTACACCTCGCTTCGAATTGAAATCAACATTTGCACTAATAACCCTTTTATCTCTTGCCAAAGTCATTTCCACGTATAAGGCACACGAAGGGCAACTCATTCCTTCTACTGAAAAAACCAACCGCCGAATAAATTTATCCTTTTTTGAGGGCATCATTTCTATAAGCCCATCTTTATTACTCGGTTTTTCTGAAAAATTTTTTAAAACAATATTTAAAACTTCAAACAATTGTGGCTTTGGTAGTTTCTTTGGATCAAATTTAATTGCAACCGAATTGTTATCACATTCTACAAGCACATCTTTAATCGCGTCTCTTTTTAGTAAGATAATTTTCAGAATAGCCGCTCTTTCCTGTCTTTGAAACAAAAAAGGAACAATAATATCAACTTTCTGCTCACCATCTTTAACCACAATGAATAGGTTATTATTTTGAATCTTTTTCATAATAATTTTGTATTATTTTTCATAAAAGTTTTATCCAAAAAACCTTAACTTAACATATCTATTATCAAACCACAGGTACTATAAAATCTGTACTTTTAAGCCTTCCCTCTGCAATCTCTACATTTATTACATACAGCCGTTGTTATCTAAAAAAATCAATAGCTTATAAATTCCGTGGCCGGCGAAGCATGCCTTAAAGACTTGTTATAACTTGCCACTGTTTTGACGGGCTTTTGTAATTGTATTTTACAATTGCTTTATACCATCGCTCCACCTCTTGTACACCATAGCTTCTTTCTAAATTACGGATTGCGAAATGAGCTTTAGCCATTTTTTGATAATGGCGTATAAATAACCAGTTTACTGATGCTCCGCTAACGGCTCCAATCACAGGCAAGCTTTGAGCTGCTAGTTTTCCTGACACTGGAATTGAAAATCGAGCAGAGACTGCATTAACTAATTTAACCAGTAACGGCGCACCTTCTTTTGAGAAACCATGAACGGCAATATGATTTGTTGTGTCACCTAATGCTTTGGTTAAAAAAGACCTAACAGCATAATAGCTGGTATCTGCTGTTTCAGCATTTTTAACCGAACCTCCATTTAATGCAAAAACAGTTAAACATGCCATCTTACTATCCAGCTCCTCCAAGTCTTCTCCATAACTTCTTGCTATATCAGCAATAGACCGTAGCATTATCGTTGCGGACACTGGTAATTCAACAGCTAAAGCTGCAATACCAAAAGACCCACCAATAGCACCACTGACTCCAACAAAAAAACCGTGTATTTTATTTTTTGGCTTACTCGATGTCTTATTGATAGAGAACAGTGCTGCATCTAATGCTTTTTCTAGTGCTTTTTTGGTAATCTTAGAAACTATATTTGACCAATGACCAGGCAAGGCTGACATAGCCTTTTCTATTGGCATTCCTACAATATGGCTAACTGATGTTGCCAGATTTGATGATTCTAATTGCTGTGCAGCACCTGTTAGCACTATCAAATCAGTTTTCTGCATCACATTCCCTGAATATGACTCATCATCAAATCAATGTATTTAATCATTTCTCCCATTAACACAATAAAATCATCAATTTTATCTTTTAATACATGCAAAAAAGTACGGTGTACAAAATCTTCTTCTACATAAAAGGTTAAGCCTTTATATATTGTGTTTGCCCCCATTAAAATCATAACAATTGCAGCTAATTTCAACATAAAACCACGAACACTGGATTTCATTTTTGCAAATGCAAAACTTATTAACAACATCGTAGGTAAAGTACCTGCACCAAAAGCCAGCAATAAAGCTCCACCTTCTAAAACACTTGTTGCAGAGGTAGCCTGTACATACATTGCAAATGTTAACGGACAGGGCATTAAACCGTTTAAAAAACCAGCAATCATTGCACCAACTACTGGTCCCTTGGTTCTTGCTTTAGCATAGCCTTTACGCAACAAAGTCATAGGTAATAATTTTACCGAGCCCTGCCAAGGAATTAAGCCTAAAATTCCCAATGCTAAAATAATAACGATAAAACCAATAGTCATTTGTAAAATGCTTTGTAACTTACCAAACATCCCACCCGAAACAAGAACCATTCCTAATGAAGCAGCCAACAAACCAATACAAACATAAACAAATACTCGTGTTAACTGGTAAGCAAAATAAGGTAAATAGGATTTTTTTCCATCCACATTCATAAAATAACCAGAAACCAAAGCACCACACATACCTAAACAATGACCGCTACCTAAAACACCAGCCACAAAAGCCAATGTATAATCAAAACCTGTTGCAGATATCATTGCATGCATCCCGTGCATTGAATGATCCATCATAGCTCCTTATTTTTTACTTAATCTTAAAGAATTAACAATTACCGACACTGAACTTAATGCCATAGCCGCAGATGCAACCATTGGATTAAGCTTACCCAATGCAGCCACAGGAATTGCAATAGTGTTATAAGCAAAAGCCCAAAATAAGTTTTGCTTAATAACCTTAATCGTATCAGAACTTAACACTATGGTTTCTGTTACTTTAGAAATATCACCTTGAACCAGAGTTAAATCTGCTGACTCAATAGCAATATCAGTTCCACACCCAATAGCAAAACCCACATCAGCGGCTGCTAATGCTGGCGCATCATTTACGCCATCCCCAATCATTCCCACCTTGTTACCTTCTGCCTGATATTGTCTTATAATTTCAAGTTTTTCATCCGGTTTAGCATTTGCAACCACATGCTCTATTCCAACTTTAGCCGCAATATAATGTGCCGTTCTTTCAGTATCTCCAGTCACCATAATAGTATCAACACCCATATTATTTAGCTGAGAAATAGCTTTAGCCGCCTCTTTTCTTGGGCTGTCTGAGATACCAAAAACAGCCGTCTCCTTACCGTCAACAGCCATGTAAACCGGTGTTTTACCTTGTTCAGCAAAATAACTTGCCTGTTCCATTAAACCATCAATTTTTATTGCCTGCTCCCCCATCCAAAACTTATTGCCAAGAAATAACTTTTTACCCATCACTTCCGCTTCAATACCGCGCCCAGCTTCACTATAAAAATAACTACATTCCAATTGATCTATCCCTTGATCATTTGCATAATCAACAACTGCCTTGGCTAAAAAATGCTCTGAATTATTCTCTGCTGAAGCAGCTAAAGCAATAATTTTATCTTTACCTAAACGTGATTTTTTGAAAAAATCAGTCACAATAGGCTTACCTTCTGTTATCGTCCCAGTCTTATCAAATACCACAACATTTAATTTTGTTGCAATCTCCAAACTCTCTCCATTGCGGATGTACACCCCCTTCTTAGCCGCCTGTCCTGACCCAACCATTATTGCCGCGGGTGTGGCCAATCCTAAAGCACAAGGGCAAGCAATCAACAACACAGTAATTGCACTTCCAAACGCAACTGAAAAAGGAGCACCTAATAACAACCAACTAGCAAAAGTCACCCCTGAAATTCCCATTACAGCTGGAACAAAAACAGCTGAAATTTTATCTACTTGCTTTTGTATAGGTAGTTTTGTTGCCTGAGCCTGATCAACCATATGCACGATACCTGCCAAAACGGTATTCATACCTATTGCTGTTGCCTTAATATGTAACACACCATTACCGTTGACACAGCCACCAATCACTTTATGCCCAACCTCTTTAACAACTGGCATACTCTCACCCGTTACCATTGCCTCATCAACTGTTGAAACGCCAAAAACAACATCAGCATCCGTAGGAATTTTCTCTCCCGGCCTCACAAGTAAAATATCCTCTAAGGCAATATCATCGACATCAATTAAAAGCTCTTGCCCACCTTTTAATAAAGTAGCTGTTTGAGGCTGCAAATCCACTAACTTACGAATCGCCTCCCCTGCCTTACCTCTTGCACTTTCTTCTAGGTAACGACCCAACAACACAAAGGTAATAATCGCTGCTGCAGCTTCAAAATACATATGCCCTTTGCGTCTAAATAATACAGGCAAGCTATAGCCATAAGCAGAACCAACACCTAAGGCAATCAAGGTATCCATATTAGCTGCTTTTTGTTTAGCCAGTCGCCATGCTTTAATAAAAAACTGCTTTCCCGTACCAAAAACAACAGGCGTTGTTAAAATAAATTGAAACCAATGCACCCACCTTGATTGACTCATTGACATTGCCACAGCTACCACAGGTGTACTTAGGATAGCTGACCAAATAAAACGTTTCTTAGCCAGGCCAATTCTCTGCTGCTCTTTTAACACAAGATTTTTTCTTTGTGACAGAGTATCCATAGACAGTGCTTCATATCCTAACATGGCTATTTTATCACTCACTTGCTGCTTATCCAGTAAACCATGAACGGTTACCGTCTCGGTAGCAAAATTAACACTTGCCGTTTTAATATTATTATCTCTGTTAAGCACCATTTCAATTAACAAAGCACACGACGCACAGGTCATTCCCGCTACTGCCAAATCAACTTCTTGAGTGCCTTTATCAAATTTATTTTTCTTCTTTTCAGAAGCCGCATGTTGTTTTTGGGCAATATTACCCATCACAGCATCTAATAAAATGAGAAGATTCTTTTTAGGTAACTTGGCAGGATCAAATTCAATAGTGACAGACCCTAGAGAAAAAACACTGCGAATGCGTTTTATTTCTATACGCTTTTTAAGCAAGATCTCAAGAATATAGCAACGTTCAATATCTCTTTTCAAAATGGGAGAGACAATTCGAACACGTCGTTTTAATTGGTGAACAAGAGTAAAGTGTTTATAGCTTATTATTTCTGAATCCATAACAATATGATATTAAGACTAATTAAGAGCAAGCAGCTCAATTATTTAAGCTGGAATTTTTATATACTGGAAATACAAAAAAAGGGTGATTAGAAAAATCACCCTTCATTAACAGACCTACTTAGCGGGTCTACGTGAACGAACTAATAAGTAAAAAAGATAAAACACAGCAGCCCACTGCGACTTAAAAGCCCATGGTTTCAATAACCATTCCTGAGTAATACGAGTCCAGTGCAATCTAATCAAATACAAGACCAAAATATCATTCAAAAAATCTATCACTGCCCTCTCAGGATCTTTAATAAAAGATTTTGGTTTTTTAAAGCCAATTTTTGCAATTACTTTTGCCGCTTGAGCTGTTTCTTTAGCATCACCATATTTTTCAGTAACCCAACGAGATGCTTTCCAGCTTTTTACTTTATCTTTTAAATTCCATTTACTCTGCTTGTTGGTATCTACTACTTCTGCTACCACCGGAGCAACTAATAAACCACCATCATCCATTTCAGATAAAAGCTGAAATATCTGTAAAGCCAACTGCTTAAAATCACAAACAACATCTTGGTACCTAATCGAGAGTTTTTTTTGTTTTTTAAACAAATTAACGCTGTACACCCCGTCAATCATTTTAATTTTACTGACTAACTGCTCTGCAACAGTCTCATCACATAATTGCTCAGGTATTGAAAAACGGACATGTCCATCAGTTTTGTACCTAACAATAACTTGTTTTTGGATACTCATATCAACCATTGAAAAAGATTAAAAGCAAAACGGACAATAAAACGCATATCTCATACGCCTTATTGCCCGTAAAAATAAATCATATAAATAATTTATTTAAATGATTAACCTTCTTCTTTTGTTTCAGCAACAATATCTTCCAGGTTTTCTTTCTGCTGTAATACAAAGTCTTTACCAGCATCAGTTGCCTTACCAACACTTGAAACAATTTCTTTTCTATATTTATAAACCACATAACCTGCGGCAATACCTAAACCAAATACTAATACCGGATGTTTTGCTAATTTACTCATAAGTTTGCCCCCAGACTTTACCGATGCAGAAGCCATCGAACCTTTCATTATTTGTTTTCCCATTGAATGAGCAGCATGCTTACCATGACTCGAGTGAGAATGACTACCGTGTATATGTTTCATCATTATTTATCTCTATTTTTTATTTACGAATCTTTTTCTGTCAATTCAGCTAAAACCTGGTCATCATGTAGCATTTGAAAAATACCTTTACACCCTTCACAACAGAACTCCTTATCACCTTCTTTAGTTTTAAGCTTAAAGCCATTAACCTCTACGACCAACCCACAAAGATCACAAATTTCTTTTTTATCGCTCATGTTTTTAATTAATACCCTTTGAAACGAAGCAAGCCTTTGATACTATCAAATAAAGCCTAGCTGCTCAATATATAGGTGCTCACAATATTAATGACAGCTAAAACCTGCAGAAGCAGCTCCCGACTCATCACTTCCACCATGAGCAGCTCGGCTACTTGCTTTCATCAAAGCGATACGCAAAGCACCTGTTAAACTTGCACCCAACCCTAAACGCATTGCCAATGCAGGAACAAGTATCATCGAAGCAACAGCAAGCCCAGCACCTAGAACCAAATATCCATCTTGCTTTGTTGTACTTTCACTAACTTCAGAAGAAGAGACCGCTATTTCTTTTGTCATTATTTTCTCGCATCAAGTTTAAGTTAATTTCCATAATTATTAAGCATAAATAATGCCAGATTTTAAATCATTAATTTTGCTATGGTTTTACTCTCTGTATTCAAAAAAAATAAAAAACTATGTTATATGCCACACCTTCTGCCGGCATATACCCTACTTTTGAAGTTTTACCTCTAAGCTAAAATTAACCTATAATCTGATTTTCCACTTTAAAACAGCTTTACAATAAAAATATGGCTACTCTACTATTTTCTCTACGTGACGTACCTGATGACGAAAACTTTGAAATCAAAGAATTATTGGATACACATGAAATAAATTACTATGAAACATCTGCGGGAAACTGGGGAGTATCAATGCCAGCATTGTGGCTAAAGGATAAGGAGCAACTTGAAAAAGCTCAAAAACTGCTCTCTGAGTACCATACCCAGAGAGCACTATCACAAAAAAAAATATACCAGGAACTTAAAAGTAAAAAACAAAACAAACGATTATTTGATGCATTTACCGAAAATCCCTTTAAATTTATTATTTACATTGCCACTATCGCCTTTATCATCTACCTTTATCCGAAAATGCTTTTGGAGTTTGGGTTATAAATAGAGGTAGATAGCAAAACCACCCCAGCTAAGAAACAACAAAACCCAAGCCACAATGGATTGTTTATAAACAATATTTGGATCGCTTTCTAGTGGAGCTTCCTCGTGCAAGACTGTGGTAGGCTTTGAAGCCTTTTGCAGTTTTCGGTTCAACTCCCTTGATTTTTCTTTTTGCTGCTTTTTATAAAGTGTTATTGCTTTCTCAACCCCCAAAGCAATTAACTTAGTCTGCTCTTTTGTTTGGCCTGGACGTTGTGTTGCCTTGGCTACCTTTAGTGCATCACCTTGAGTTTGTGGAGAGGTTTTTTGATATTTTTTATTTTTTGTCATTATTATTAAATCCTATAAGGCTCTAATTGAATAGACAGTATTTTTTCACCCAGCATAACAATTTTACCTTGATACCTTTCAGCACCCGTTGAACTAAACTCAAACTGAAAAGATCGCCATACCTTGGTAACACCAAAATCATCCCTTTTTAACCATTGGGCATTTAAAGCAACATAATCATCAAGTAACAAAACATCCATTTTTTGACAATAAAGAACAGCGGCCCTAAAAGCAGCCTCTCTTGCTTTCATAGAATTAGACCAATAAAAAGCAATCAATAACAATAAAATAATAAGAAACAAATCCAACATATATACCACCCCCTTATTTTGCTATTAACAACTATCCACTCACCTTTTTCTACTTGATATAAACAACGGAGTTTAAAAAATACGAACAGCATCCAGGCTTGCTCAATTTTATCTAGAAATACTTTTAATTAGCATTTAAAATTCTTATGACCGCCTGAGCATGTTCTGCCGCCTCTATCCCTAAATCAGTCAAATACCCCCCGTCATCTTGAGAAATCAATCCTTTATCAAACAACCTTTTTGCTGCTAAAACGGCATCAGGGTTTGCTGAACCATGTACTTTAATCCCTTCTTGTATTGAAGCTAAATTAAAATGCGTAAGAATATTCATTTCTTCTATTAAATCTGCTGTCAAAGCCATTAATTACGTCCTCACAATTAAAAAAATATAAGTATACCAATTATACTAGGAAAAATTTTACATCATTCGCCGCATCCTCTAAACTAATCTACAATAAATTTCAGGACATACCCGTGCAAACTCTATTTTCTCTTATAATTATACTTGCTCTGTTACTTTTATTTGCAGCAGCAAAAGTGTTATTAAGAACCAACCCAGTTTTAGGTATTAGCGTTATTGTTGGCTGCGGTGTATTTCTTATTCTTTGTTGGTATATCTATCCAAAAATCAACAAGCCATAAAAAATACTATCACTCAGCAAATATTCATAAATCAATGTTAACCTAAAAACCATATTATTAAATATACCGAGGTTCCTTTATGGAAGCATTAGACCAAATATCCACGACACTAGCTTTAACTATGGGCTTAGCATGGGCAAGTGGTATTAATTTATATGCCACTCTATTTACTCTTGGTTATTTAGCTAACACCGGAAACATAGAGCTCCCTCCCGACTTACTTGTTATTAGCAATCCAATGGTTATGGGTGCCGCTGGGTTAATGTATTGTATTGAGTTTTTTGCCGATAAAATACCTGGTATTGATACTGGGTGGGATACCATTCACACCTTTATTCGCATTCCTGCTGGAGCAATGCTAGCAGCTGGCGC
This sequence comes from uncultured Methylomarinum sp., assembly GCA_964472945.1. Lineage (GTDB taxonomy): Bacteria > Pseudomonadota > Gammaproteobacteria > Methylococcales > Methylomonadaceae > QPIN01. Next base: position 9,579 of record CAYYNM010000127.1, read on the forward strand.
AGTGGGTGATATAAATCCTGCAATTGAAGTAGCTGCCACCATCATGGGGGGAGGTTTGGCCGCAGCTACTCACGCCACCAAGGCAGGTTCCAGAGTTCTCATTAACACCTCCCCAGAACCTTTCTCTAACTGGACAGCCTCAATAGGAGAGGATGTCGCAGTTATTAGTGGTGTATGGGCTTGCTTAAACCACCCCTTTCTATTTTTAGTCGCATTAGTGCTTTCGATCCTTTTTATGATCTGGTTATTACCTAAAATATGGAAAGGTATAAAAAAAGTTTTCCGCTTTATAATCAACTTGTTTCGAAAAAAAGAAGACACAACATCTGCTTAGTTAATATTTTTACTTGACTCAAAGCCAATAACTTAGTTTAATAGACGGCTCGATTTGGTGTCTTGCCCAGGTAGCTCAGTCGGTAGAGCAGAGGACTGAAAATCCTCGTGTC
>CAYYNM010000128.1:0-10019 GCA_964472945.1 uncultured Methylomarinum sp.
CTATTTTTCAGCACTTTACAAAAGTAACAATTAAAAACTGGAACATAGAGTTATATAAAAAATATAATAATAAGCTGTGCCGAGATAATTCTAAGTATCATCACTAAAGGGTAAACCGTTGCATAAGCAATTGAAACTGCAGATGAACGACTTAAACCAGTAGCAAACGCTAGTGCAGGCGGATCGGTCATACTTCCAGCTAATAACCCACAAACCGAAAGGTAGTTTATTTTATAGATACCTTTAGCAACAAATGCCACAATAACCAAGGGTAAAAAGGTAATTAACATTGCACAAGCCATCCAGTAGAAACCATCCCCGTTAACCAGTGTATTCACAAATTGATCGCCTGAATGTAGTCCGACACAGGCCAAGAACAGTACGATCCCAATATCTTTTAAAATAATATTTGAACTTTTTGGCAGGTGCCAGGTCATTGTCCCCCAGTTTCCTATTCGGCTAAGAAGAATTGCAACAATCAGTGGACCACCTGCAAGCCCTAGTTTGATGGCTGAAGGAATGCCAGGAATAAAAAAAGGCCAGCTACCTAAGAAAATACCTAAGGTAATACCAATAAAAATAGGTACAATTTGAGGGTGATTTAGTTTTTCTAGTGAATTACCAAGAACTAATTTAATTTTATTTAATGATTCTTCTGTCCCTACAACGTGTAACTCATCACCAAAGTGTATGTGTACTGAACCGTTAGGTGTTAGCTCAACATCTGGCCGTTTTATTCTAGGGATCGTTACACCATGAAATGTTCGTAGCTCTCCCACTGTTTTTCCTATGGCTTCTTTGTTGGTGACTACAAAGCGCTTACTCAACAAAAAGTTTGAGGAGATGTCTTTTAAGTTAAATTCAGATTCATGACCTATCAGCACTTTTAATTCATCAAGTTTGGTTTTTTCACCCACTAAACGAATACTATCTCCCAGCTTTAATTGAGTTAAATTATTAACAACTTTAACCTCTCCATCATGCAGTATACGCGTGGCAACAACGTCCATTGATTCAAAAAAATGAATTTCATCAATTGTTAAGCCATCTAAATTAGTATTCTCAATTTTTAAATCAACCCAAATAGGTAGGTTGGCATTATCTTTTTGAGATTTTGTAAAAGAGGTTTCTGCTGATTCAATATTTACTTTGAAAAATAATTTAGTCAGCAACATACTTAAAATAATACCGATGATACCAAAAGGGTAGGCGACCGCATATCCAAGCCCTGGGTATTTTAGAGTGTCATCATCTATTCCAGGCAAACTACCGAGTATTTCTTGTGCAGCGGCTAGAGAAGGGGTGTTGGTTGTTGCACCAGAAAATAAGCCAACAGCAACGGGAATTTCAATGCCTCCAAAGTAGCTGAGTAGTATGGTAATAACTGCGCCTAATATGACAATACTAGCAGCTAGAAGATTAAGTTTTATGCCATTTTGCAAGAAGGAATTTACAAAACCTGGCCCAACTTGGAGACCAATGGCATAAACAAATAGAATAAGCCCAAATTCACGCAAAAAATGCAAGATATGTCCATCTATAGTCATACCAAAATGCCCAAAAGCTAAACCTGAAAATAAAACACCAGCTATACCCAATTTGATTTTAAAAATGGGTATTTCACCAATCGCTAAGCCAAAAGAGATAACCAGGCTGATAACTAATAAAGTATGTGCTACCGAATCACCGGTTAGCAGTTTGATAAACCAATCCATTAATTTTTATAGGTGTATTTAAAAAGAATTAATAATAGCAGGTTTAATAGTATTTTTTTTGGAATTGAGTCTTTAAAAAGGCCAAACGATAGGAATTATCCACAAAGCCATAAACGCAACAATAAAGCTAAGCGGGAGACCTAATTTTATATAATCTATAAAACGGTAGCCCCCTGGGCCCAATACCATAAGATTGGTTTGATAGCCGATAGGCGTAATAAAGCTTGCTGATGCTGCAATCATTACTGCAACAGCAAAGGGGGTAATACTTACACCCAAAGTATTGGCAGCACTGATAGCAATAGGAAACATAATAATAGCCGCTGCATTATTGGTAATGGTTTCAGTTAATAACACGGTAGATAAATAAACCAACACTAACATTAGCCAGGTATCTCCTCCAGAGAGTAATAAGGCGTGTTCTGTAATAAGGTCAGCTAAACCGACTTTTTGTACAGCAGTCCCTAAACCAAATGCACAGGCAATCACCAATAAAACTTGGTAGTCAATACTGCGGCGGGCATCTTCAATATTTAAACAGCCTGTGATAAGCATGGCTATAGCAGCAAGCAGTACGGTTTGAAGAATATTTATTATGCCAGTTGCCATTATTATGATCATTAGCAACATAATGGTTAAAGCCCAAGGGGCACGGCTATGCCTAATAGTGCTGGAATTTTGTAGTTTACTGATTAATAAAAAATCACGACTGTTACGAAATTTAAATAGAAAACCTTTTTCTGCTTCTAATAGTAAGGTATCGCCAGCTTGTAATTGAATATCGCCAATTTTTCCTTTAATTCTTTGACCATTTCTAGCAATAGACAGAATAACGGCATTGTAACGATGCCTAAACCTGGCTTCGCGAATATTTTGTCTGATTACTGGGCTTTCAGCTGAGATAACGGCTTCAAATAAACGGCGCTCATGCTCTAAACCTTGTAGTTTAAAAATTTGATCAGAGGCAAGGACTAACCCTCTAATCCGTCGTAGCTCAATAACTGATTCAACTGCACCCGCAAAAACTAAGCGATCATTTTTTTGGATAATGGTATTGGGTGAAATAACAGGGAAAAGCTCACCATTACGGATGATTTCTATTAAAAATAGGCCGGGTAAATGTCGTAAACCTGCATCTTGAATAGTTTGTCCAGATAACTCACATATTGGTTGCACCTGCATTTCAATTAAATATTCACGGACAGCATTAAAGTTTTCAGTGGAACCTTGTCTATCAACTAGTAAATAAGGTCTAGCGATAATAAGATATAAGCATCCCACTAAAGTAATAGGAATACCCACGGCAGCAAGTTCAAATAGGTGAAACCCTGGTAAGCCTGATTGACGGATTAAACTATCGATTACTAAATTGGTACTGGTGCCGATTAAGGAGCAGGTTCCGCCTAAAATAGAGGCATAACTTAAAGGTAACAGAAAGTGTGAGGGTTTAAATTGACTACGTTTACACCAGTCTTGTATTGCCGAGGTAAACATTGCAACAACAGGTGTATTATTAACAAAAATACTAATACTTGCCGCAGGAATGAGTAACCTTAATTGAGCGATTGTTTGATTTTTAGGTTTACCTAATAATAAGCGACTCACCCAGGCAATAGCACCTGTTTCTCGTAATCCAGAAACTACGACATATAAAATGGCTATCGTTGCAATGCTTGGGCTGGATAACCCGGCTAAGGCTTCAGCAGGTGTCAGGATATTGCTAAGTAACAATAGAGATAAAGCACCTAATAATACAGTATCAGCAGGAAAACGGTTAGTTGCTAATAACAGTAATGAGCTGACTAAAATAATTGAAACAGTTATAAGATCAATAGAAATCAAAATTTGTCCATAAAGTTTTGCTTAAGCTATTTTTATCCATTTTTAAAAATAACATTATATATTTTAAAACCAAGAATACATGCTGATAAGAAGAGAGTTATTGAATTGGCAAAAATAAGTGCATTATCAGCTTTCTTTATGCCATATATTAGCCATAATAAAACCCCCGTGGTAAACATTGAGTACATGCTTAAAGACAGTGAGCTGGTATCTCGTGTTTTTAAGGTTAAAAGGGCTTGGGGTAAAAATGAAGCAGTGGTTAAAAATGCGGCACAATAGCCTAATATTTCAGTTGTGCTCATATTGATAGCGATGGAAAGATTATTTAAAGAGGGGTAGGGCGGACTTAAGTCCGCTCTACAGTTTGTTATCTTAACCCGCAGCAATACCCGCAATATTGTAGCCGCCATCTACATAAGTAATTTCACCCGTAATTCCTGATGCAAGGTCAGAACATAGGAATGCAGCTGCATTACCTACTTGATCAATCGTTACATTTTGTTTCATCGGTGCAGTATCAGCTGCTTTACTCAGCATGGATTTAAAGTTGCTAATACCTGCAGAAGCTAAGGTTCTAATGGGGCCTGCTGAAACAGCGTTAACACGAGTACCTTCAGCACCTAAGGCAGCTGCCATATAACGTACATTAGCTTCTAAGCTGGCTTTTGCTACACCCATCACATTGTAATTAGGAATGGCACGTTCAGCACCTAAATAACTTAAAGTCAGTAATGCGCCATTACGACCTTTCATCATCTCTCTTCCAGCCTTTGCTAAAGCAGTAAAGCTGTATGAACTAATATCATGAGAAACTGCAAAATTTTCTCTAGTCGTTGCTTCTACATAGTCACCATCTAAAGCTTCGCGTGGCGCAAAAGCAACTGAATGTACAATGCCATCAAGCCCATCCCAATGTTTACCCAGTTCAGTAAATACATTGTTGATTTGCTCATCACTAGAGACATCAAGTTCTATATTAATACTAGAATCGCATTCACCAGCCATTTTTACAACACGATCTTTTAATCGATCATTTTGATAAGTAAAAGCTAGTTCTGCACCTTCACGGTGCATTGCCTGAGCAATTCCCCATGCAATTGATTTATTACTGGCTAAACCTACAATAAGAATTTTTTTACCTTGCAAGAACCCCATTTTTATCTCCGAACCTGTTTGTTTGTTAGAATAACTGAAAGTATAACAAAGGAATGGAACAAAAAATAATGTATAAGCTCTTTCTGACTATTTTTATGCTATTTTTAACAAGCTGTCATGTTTCACAGTTAAATAATCCGTATCAACAAAATAAAACTAATAAATCAATTCTTTACTCTTCATTTTCAGAGCGTCCTAAACACTTGGACCCTGCTATTTCATATAGTGCAAATGAAAATGTATTTATTGGCCAGATTTATGAACCTCCTTACCAGTATAATTATTTAAAAAGGCCTTATCAGTTAGAGCCACTAACAGCGACTAAAATGCCAGTTATTGAGTATTTTAACCGGCAAGGAGATAGAGTGGATGGCAGTCAGATAAAAGATATAGCTTATACAGACTACACAATTAATATTAAACCGGGTATAAAATATCAGTTTCATCCAGCCTTTATAGAAGCTAACCGCGAGTTAAGCCCTGAACAGGTTGATGAGATTAATGTAATCAGTGATTTGGAGCAAGTAGGGACAAGGGAGCTAATTGCCGCTGATTATGTCTATCAAATAAAAAGGTTGGCAGACCCTAAAAAACAGTCGCCTATTGCAGGTGTAATGAAGAACTATATCTTAGGCTTTAATGAGTTTTCTAAACAAATAGGTAAACAATCAATTAGCTCAAAAAATATTTCTGGGGTTAAAGTGCTTGATCGGTATCGTTATAAAATTAGAATTAAAGGGAAGTATCCACAATTTAAGTTTTGGTTAGCCATGCCTTTTTTTGCTCCTATGCCGTGGGAAGCAGAAGTGTTTTATCAGCAGCAAGGTTTAAGTGATAAAAATATTTCTTTAGACTGGTTTCCGGTTGGGACAGGGCCTTATTACCTAACGGAAAACAACCCCAACCAGCGGATGGTTTTGGCTAAAAACCCAAATTATCACGAGGATAAATACCCTTCTGAAGGTGAAGCCGGAGATAAAGAAAAAGGCTTGCTGGTTGATGCAGGAAAATTAATGCCTTTTATTGATAAAGTTATTTATACCTTAGAGAAGGAAACTATTCCTTATTGGAATAAGTTTTTACAGGGTTATTATGATGCTTCGGGTATTTCATCGGATAGTTTTGATCAAGCTGTGCAGTTTATTGGTGATGGTGATGCAAAACTCACGGGTGCAATGCAGGCTAAGGGAATAAAGTTACAGACTGCCGTCACTACTTCTATTTTTTACTTGGGTTTTAATATGTTAGATCCGGTTATTGGAGAGGATTCAGTTAGCGCAAGAAAACTCCGCCAGGCAATTTCAATTGCTATAGATTATGAAGAGTATATTTCTATCTTTCAGAATGGCCGTGGTTTACCTGCACAAGGTATGTTGCCTTATGGAATTTATGGCTATGAAGAAAATAAAGCAGGTATTAATCCAGTGGTTTATGATTGGGTTGATGGTCAATATAAACGCAAGTCAATTAAGAGTGCTGAAAAATTAATGCGTGAAGCAGGCTATCCAAAAGGTGTTAACCCTGCAACGGGGGAGTCCTTAGTTTTGTATTTTGATACTACTTCAGTCAGTGTAGATGATCGGCCTAGAATGAATTGGTACCGTAAACAATTTGCAAAATTAGGAATTAAATTAGTTATTCGGGCAACAGATTACAATCGATTTCAGGAAAAAATGCGTACGGGTAGTGGGCAGATGTTTTTGTGGGGGTGGAATGCAGACTATCCTGACCCTGAAAATTTCTTTTTTCTACTTTATAGTAAAAACGGTAAAGTAAAGTATGGGGGGGAAAATGCCGTTAATTACCATAATGCTGAGTTTGATAAATTATTTGAACAAATGCGTAATATGGATAATGGCAAACAACGGCTGGAAATTATCCAAAAAATGCAGAATATTGTTAGACAAGATGCTCCTTGGGTGTTTGGCTTTTACCCTAAAAGTTTTTCATTGTTTCATGGCTGGTATAAGAATGTGAAACCAAATCTGATGGCAAATAATCGATTAAAATATACTCGAATTGATGTTAAAGAGAGAGAATTAAAAAGAGAGCAATGGAATCAGGCTGTTTTTTGGCCTTTAATTGTCGCTTTTATATTCTTTTTGATTGTGTTATTTCCAGCAGTAAAGGCTTTTAAACATCGAGCAAAGGAAACAGTGCAATGATTCAATATATACTTCGGCGATGTTTATATGCCATACCTTTATTAATGGGTGTCAATATACTCACTTTTATCCTGTTTTTTGTCGTTAACAACACTGATGATATGGCACGGATGCAACTAGGGCAAAAGCATGTAACCGAACAGTCTATACAAAACTGGAAACAGCAACATGGTTATGATTTACCTTTGTTGTGGAATCAACAAGCGAGTTCAAGTGAAAAATTAACTAAAACTATTTTTTTTCAAAAGTCGATGGGCTTGTTTATACTTGATTTTGGTCTCTCGGAAAGTGGCAGGAATATTGCTGCAGATATAAAACAACGTATGTGGCCAAGTCTTAGTATTGCTCTGCCATCTTTAGTGGTTGGTTTGTTAGTGAATATTTCAGTGGCTTTAATGATGGTGTTATTTAGGAATACTTATTTAGAGTTTAGCAGTATTGTGTTATGTGTGATTTTAATGTCTATTTCTTCTTTATTTTATATTATAGGTGGGCAATTTTTTATCGGTAAGTTACTTAAATTGGTACCTATCTCAGGTTATGACACAGGGTTTTCTGCGATAAAATTTTTGATTTTACCAGTGTTAATTGGCGTGGTTTCTGGTATTGGTTCGGGTGCGCGCTGGTATAGAACTTTATTTCTAGAAGAAGTAGAAAAAGATTATGTGCGTACGGCCAGGGCAAAAGGTTTAACGGAAACTCAAGTATTATTTAAGCATGTACTTAAAAATGCCATGATTCCAATTTTAACAGGGGTTGTTGTTGTTTTACCGCTATTATTTATGGGGAGTTTAATCATGGAATCTTTTTTTAGTATTCCGGGCTTGGGTAGTTATACCATTGATGCCATTAATCGTCAGGATTTTGCCATTGTTAGATCAATGGTTTTTTTAGGTTCTGCGTTGTATATTGTGGGGTTAATACTGACCGATATATCGTATTCTTTTGTTGACCCTCGTGTTAGATTGGCATAAAGTGGGGGATTTTGATATGGCTAGTTGCCTTAATTGCTATTCCCAATAGGTTCCGTAGAGGCAAGGTATACCTTGCCTCTACGGACTATAAATGCTTTTGGGATGTATCTCCCAAATACCAATTAAAATTAAAAAATTAGTTGGCTTTCTACTAATGAAAATTAGGCTAACTTATTCGCTTGGCTTATTTTTTCCTCGTCTAGAAAACGAGCCCATACGTTTTTTACCCTTTGCTTTTTTAATTAGGGCAGGGTCCATTGCTGAGATGTTAAGTTGTTGGCCTGCAACTCTTACTTTTTTTAATTCTTGAAAAAGTTCTTTTGGCATGCCCGCAGGAAGCTCTACTGTACTGTAATTTTCTTCAATCTTAATACGTGCAATGTGGTCACCATCTATACCTGTTTCATTGGCAATTGCTCCGACAATATTGCCAGGTTTAACGCCATGACTATTGCCCACTTCAATACGGTATAAGTCCATTTTTATATCAGGGTTGCGGCTCCTGTTTCTACTGGGGTTACGTTCGCCTCTTTCAGTTCTTTCTCCACGACCACGTGGTTTGTTGTCATTGCGTTCTCTTCGTGCAGGCCTTTTGGGAAGATCTTTTATCAGTAGAGGGGTGTCGCCTTGAGCTATTTTTGCAAGTGCTGCAGCTATATCATGCGCAGGTATATCATGTTCAGATTGATATTGTTCGATAAGCTGTGTGTAAAAGCTTAATTCATCAGTGGCAAGTGTGTCAGTAATGCGCTGTTTGAAGCGAGAAATACGTGCATTATTAATATATTCAGTTGAAGGTAACTGCATTTCTTCAACTTTTTTCTTGGTTGCTCTTTCTATATTACCTAATAAACGTTTCTCTCTGGGAGAGACAAATAAAATTGCATCACCGGATCTGCCTGCTCTGCCAGTTCTGCCAATTCGGTGAATATAGGATTCTGTATCGTAAGGAATATCATAGTTTATAACATGTGTAATGCGATCTACATCAAGTCCTCTTGCGGCAACATCAGTAGCAATTAAAATATCAAGCTTGCCGCTTTTTAGGTTATTAATGGAGCGCTCACGTAATTGTTGTGACATATCGCCGTTAATTGCAGCAGTTGAGTGCCCTCTTGCTTCCAGTTTTTCAGCTAATTCTATGGTGGCTGTTTTGGTACGGACAAAAATAATCATCCCTTCAAAATCTTCAGCTTCTAATATCCTGGTAAGAGCATCAAGCTTATGTGTACCGCTTACCATCCAATATCGCTGGCGTATATTGTCAGCTGTTTGGGTTTTTACCTTAATGGTAATTTGCTCAGGATTATTTAAGTGTTTTTGAGCGATTTTACGAATAATGCCTGGCATTGTTGCAGAAAAGAGGGCTATTTGTCTTTGTTTTGGGATTTGCTCAAGAACCCATTCAACATCATCAATAAATCCCATGCGTAACATTTCATCAGCTTCATCAAGAACTAGGGTTTTTAGATTGGCTAATTTTAACGTTCCTTTACGCATATGGTCCATGACTCGACCTGGTGTGCCTACCACAACGTGAACACCGCGCCTAAGTTGACGTAATTGGATGCTATAATCCTGTCCTCCATAGATGGGAAGAACATGAAAACCTTTAAGTTTTGAGGCATAACTTTGAAAGGCTTCGGCAACTTGAATAGCTAACTCTCTAGTAGGTGCTAAAACAAGGACTTGAGGATCTTTTTGGGTTAAATCTATGCGAGATAAAATAGGTAGGGCAAAGGCAGCAGTCTTTCCTGTTCCTGTTTGAGCTTGTCCAAGTACGTCCCTACCCTCTAACATAAAAGGTATGATTTGAGCTTGAATGGGAGAGGGTGTCTCATAACCAGCGGCTTCAACTGCCTTTAGTACGGGGTCAGTTAGGGCTAAATCATTGAAGGTGGTTAACGAAGAATCATTTTCGGACATAAAATACCTGTAAAAAGAGCGAGCAAAGGTGCTGAAACTTAAGTAACCCATTATCGTACCATATAAAATAAAATGTTACGAATATTTTTTGAAGGAGATATTTTGTCTTGGTGTGATTGGTCTTAGCTATAGTGGTGAGTAGGGGATCAAAATTATTTTAACATTTCGAATCAATAAATTTTGGAAGTGAGGCTTTAGCCTCGCACGAGTCAGGCGAGGCTAAAGCCTCACTTCCAAATGTT
>CAYYNM010000129.1:0-9885 GCA_964472945.1 uncultured Methylomarinum sp.
TACTCTATCCAGCTGAGCTACGGGCGCTTTATTTAGCCGCTTATTATCCCTTTTATACTATTTAATGTCAAATTTTTCCTTAAATTTCGACACTTCTTTTATGGCGGAGAGTGAGGGATTCGAACCCTCGATGGGAGTTAAAGCCCATACTCCCTTAGCAGGGGAGCGCCTTCGGCCTCTCGGCCAACTCTCCTAAAACTTTTACTCTTCAGAACCGGTCAATCCAGCTGATTCGGCCTGTTCTTTTTTTATTCTTTCGTATATTTCTTCTCTATGCACTGAGGTTTCTTTAGGTGCATTTATACCAATACGAACTTGGTTACCTTTTACCCCTAAGACTGTGACTGTTACATCATCACCTATCATTAAGGTTTCTCCTACTCGTCGAGTTAAGATAAGCATAATATCTCCCTACGTTTCCATTTAATTTAGCTGCTTGAATTCAACCAACCAAGCTCTTTATTATAGCTATTTTTTTAAAATAAATAAAGATAATTTTTTTAATTCACTTCTCTATCTAATCCAAAAGCATTGTGTAAAGCTCGAACACCTAGCTCTAAGTACTTTTCATCAATAACAACCGAAATTTTAATTTCAGATGTTGAGATCATTCTAATATTAATTGCTTCATCTGCCAAGGCCTTAAACATGGTACTTGCGATTCCAGCATGAGAACGCATCCCTACTCCCACAATTGATATTTTAACAATACTATCATCAGCGGTAACTTGTCTTGCACCTAAACTTTCACAAACTTCTTCCAAAACTTCTTTGGTCTTTTGGTAGTCATTTCTATGTACTGTAAAAGTAAAATCTGTGGTCTTATCATCAGCGATATTTTGAATAATCATATCAATTTCGATATTCTTATCTGCAACTGGGCATAATATTTTAGATGCCACACCAGGTAAATCAGGAACACCTGTGATTGTTAGTTTAGCCTCATCACGATTAAATGCAATACCTGAAATTAAAGCTCTTTCCATTTCTGATTCCTCATAGGTAATTAGTGTGCCATTACCTTCTTTAAACGATGATAATACTCTAAGTGCAACATTATATTTTCCAGCAAATTCAACTGAACGAATTTGCAGCACCTTTGAACCTAAACTAGCCATTTCTAGCATTTCTTCAAAGGTAATTTTATCTAATCTTCTAGCTTTTGGCTCTATTCTGGGGTCTGTTGTATAAACGCCATCGACATCTGTATAAATGTGACATTCTTTAGCTTTTAGTGCAGCAGCTAATGCAACAGCAGTTGTATCAGACCCTCCACGACCTAGAGTAGTTATATTTTCAAACTCATCAACACCTTGAAAACCCGCAACAACAACTACACGCCCTTTTTCAAGATCTTGTTTAATTCTACTACTATCGATTTCTTTAATTCTAGCCTTGTTATGCGTACTATCGGTTAATATTTTTACTTGTCCACCGGTATAGGAACGTGCCGGGCATCCCAAATCATGTAGTGCCATAGAAAGCAAGGACATGGTGACTTGTTCACCAGTAGATAGTAACACGTCCATTTCCCTATTATCAGGAACGCTCTGCATTTCGTTTGCCAAAGAAGTCAAACGGTTTGTTTCTCCACTCATAGCAGAAACCACTGCAATAATATTGTCACCCTGGTCTCGTGCTTTTTTAATTTTTCCTGCGACCATTTTAATTCGCTCAACTGAGCCAACTGATGTGCCACCAAACTTATATACAAATAATGCCATTTTCCAACTTACTTTATCTAACCACCATTAAGGCTACAAAATATGCCCTAAGCTGACACATTCCACTATCTATCGGGTTACACTTCACTAACCCAAGCTATGTATCTACCCTTTTAACTGTTTCTGAATCCAATCAGGAACTTGCTTTAAAGCTTCTTCCAAGGCATCAGGATTATTTCCTCCAGCCTGAGCCATATCAGGGCGACCACCACCTTTACCCCCCACTTGTATTGCTACTGAATTAACTAAATCACCTGCTTTTAAACGTTTAGTTTGATCTTTTGATACCCCTGCAATTAAACTAACTTTATCACCTTGAACGGTGGATAAAACAATAGCCGAACTGCCCAGTTTATTTTTTAATTGATCAACCATATCACGTAGTGCTTTTGGGTCCACATCATCCAGTTTAACGGCCAATACTTTAATACCATCAACTTCAATAGCTTGTGAGCTTAACTCCCCACCAGCAGAAGCTGCAAGTTTTGACTTTAGACGCTCTAGTTCTTTTTCGAGTGATTTGTTTTTTTCTATTAATTGCCGAACTTTATCCGATGCTTTTTCAGCTGAGCATTTAACTAAGCCAGCAATATTGGACAATACCTTATCCTTGCTGGCAATCCAGTCTATACAAGCTTTTCCCGTAACTGCTTCAATACGACGAATACCTGAGGCCACGCCCGTTTCGCTAATAATTTTAAAACAACCAATATCACCAGACCTATCAACATGTGTACCTCCACAAAGTTCTGTCGAAAAATTTCCCATTTTTAAGACCCGAACTTCATCACCGTATTTTTCACCGAATAAAGCCATCGCACCTGCTTTTACCGCCTCATCTTTAGACATAATTTCGGCAGAAACTGGATTGTTCATTCTGATTTGTTCATTGACAATAGCTTCAACAATAGCAATTTCACCGACTGTCATGGGCTCAAAATGAGAAAAATCAAAGCGTAATCTTTCTGGATTAACCAAAGAGCCTTTTTGAGCCACATGCTCACCTAAAGTTTGCCGTAATGCCGCATGTAGCAAGTGTGTTGCCGAATGATTTAACTCTGTTGCAACCCTATCCTTTTTATTTACTCTTAACTCACAACTTTGTCCATTAGTAATCGCTCCTTGAATAACTTTACCTTTATGTAAAAATAGACTTCCTCCCTGTTTTTGGGTATCAAACACTTCAAAAATAGAATTTCCTACAGTGATTATTCCATTATCACCAACTTGTCCACCCGACTCAGCATAAAAAGGTGTCCGTTCCAAAACAATTACACCCTCTTCACCTTTATTTAGACTTTCAGTAGCTTGGCCTTTTAAAAATAACCCTGTTATTACTGAGGTACCATCAAGATTGTGGTAGCCTGTAAAATCAGTTTGACTATCATGTCTAATATCTTGATCATAATTAGCCCCAAACTTACCGCCAGCTCTGGCTCTATCACGTTGAGCTGACATTGCAATTTCAAAACCAGCGTGATCGACAGTTAGATTTTGTTCTCTAGCAAAATCAGCGGTTAGATCTACAGGAAAGCCATAAGTATCATATAAAAGAAATACTATATCACCCTGTATAACATTACCATCGATCTTGGCAACACTTGATTCCAGGATTTTCATTCCTTGTTCCAAGGTTTCTGCAAACCTTTCTTCTTCTTTCCTTAAGACTCGTTCAACCTGTTGTTGAGCTTGCTTAAGCTCAGGAAATGCTGCGCCCATTTCAACGACTAAGGGTGCAACTAATTTATAAAAGAAAACATCCTTAATTCCTAGACGATAACCATGACGAATAGCACGGCGAATAATACGTCTTAAAACATAACCACGCCCTTCATTAGATGGCAATACACCATCGACCACCATAAAAGCACATGACCTAATATGGTCAGCAATAACACGTAATGAACTGTTCGTTAAGTCATTTATTCCTGCCAGTTTAGCTGCGCTTTTTAAAAGCCCTTGAAATAAATCAATTTCATAATTGTTGTGGACACCTTGTAAAACAGCAGCGATGCGCTCTAATCCCATTCCTGTATCGACTGATGGTGCTGGTAGTGGATGTAAAACCCCGTCTTTATCCCGGTCATATTGCATAAAAACCAGATTCCATATTTCAATATAGCGATCTCCATCTTCTTCTGGTGTTCCAGGTGGTCCACCTGCTATATCTTCACCATGATCATAAAAAATTTCAGTACAAGGACCACAGGGACCTATATCACCCATTGACCAAAAATTATCTTTTGCCCCAATTCTTGAAAAACGACTTGAATCAATTTTTATTTCTTCTAGCCATATTTTTTCCGCTTCTTCGTCTTCTTCAAAAACAGTGACCCATAATTTATCAGCAGAAATTTCTAATTCTTTAGTCAAAAAGTCCCAGGCATAATGAATTGCATCTTTTTTGAAGTAATCGCCAAAACTAAAATTACCCAGCATTTCAAAGAATGTATGATGTCTTGCAGTATACCCAACATTCTCCAAATCATTATGCTTTCCACCAGCGCGTACACAACGTTGTGTTGTTGTTGCTCTGCTGTAGTCACGCTTTTCTCGCCCTAAAAATACATCTTTAAACGGTACCATTCCAGCATTTGTAAATAATAATGTAGGATCATTTCCAGGTACAAGTGAACTTGATGGCTGAACTGAGTGCCCATGTTGTTTAAAAAAATCGAGGAAGGCAGTACGTAATTCTGCACTGGTCATTTTTTTCATAATATCTAACTTAATTGGCTATTTTACCTAACCTTGTTTTTACTTGACCAACAAGGCTCTATATATTAATTTAAAACTGTTTTTATCATTTCGTGACTAAACCCGCGCTGCTGTAAAAACCGACTTTGTTTTATCCATTCTTTTTCAGATACAGGTTTATCTTCACCATATTTTTTTTTATGCACTTGTGCAATCAAATCAAGCCAACTTTCAGCTAAATCCATTACAACATTCTCTAGGTTAAATTCGACAATACCTTTTTGGCGTAATTCATAACTGATTTTAACGGGGCCAAAGCCTTTTTTAATACGGTGCCTGGCATAAGATTCAGCAAAACGTTCATCACTTTGCCAATCTTCATCATTCAATGTATTTATTACCTGTTGAGTCACAGCTTGATCAAAACCTTTTACAGCTAATTTAGCTAATAATTCTCGTTGACTATGTTCTCGCCGAGTGAGTAAGCGAATACAATTTTCCCTGATTTCTGCTACCAACCCAGAGTCACTACACATTAATTATTTTTCTTTTTTTTCTTTAATATTATCTTCAGCAATAACCCCTAAAGCCTCGGCACGAATTTTAGTCTCAATTTCCTTTGCCTTGTCGGGATTTTCACTTAAGTAAGTTTTTACATTTTCTTTACCCTGGCCTATTTTTGCATCACCATAACTATACCAAGAACCCGCTTTATTGATAAAACCGTACTTAACACCTAAATCAACCAATTCTCCTAGAAAAGATACACCTTCCCCATAAATAATTTCAAATTCAGCTTGCTTAAACGGAGGTGCCACTTTGTTCTTTACAACTTTAACCCGTGTTTCATTACCAATAATCTCGTCACCTTTTTTAATGGCACCAATACGACGTATATCTAAACGAACAGAGGCATAAAATTTTAAGGCATTTCCACCCGTTGTAGTTTCAGGGTTACCAAACATGACCCCTATTTTCATTCTTAGTTGATTAATAAAGATAACTAAAGTATTAGAACGCTTAATATTTGCTGTCAACTTTCTTAAGGCTTGCGACATTAATCTTGCTTGTAAGCCCATATGAGAGTCACCCATATCGCCTTCAATTTCAGCTTTAGGTGTTAAAGCAGCAACAGAATCAATCACAATCATATCGACAGCACCAGAACGCACTAACATATCAGTAATTTCTAAGGCTTGTTCTCCTGTATCAGGTTGAGAAATCAATAAGTCATCTAAATTAATACCAATTTTCTCTGCATACACGGGATCTAAAGCATGCTCGGCATCAATAAAAGCAGCTACCCCACCTGCTTTTTGCATTTGCGCAATAGTTTCCAGTGTCATTGTTGTTTTACCTGATGACTCTGGCCCATAAATCTCAACGACTCTTCCTTTTGGTAACCCACCTGCACCTAAAGCAATATCAAGTGATAATGAACCTGTTGAAATCACCTCAATTCCTTTTGCAGCGGACACATCCCCCATTCGCATAACGGAACCTTTACCAAATTGTTTCTCAATCTGCATTAACGCTGCACCCAGTGCTTTCTTTTTATTGTCGTCCATTTTATGCTCGTGGTTTTATTCAAATATGTTTAACAAACCAGCTTGCCAAGACATCTTAAGCAAGGGTCTAAAAATAACCGCTTATTATCACATAGAGAAGCGTCCTGAGACAGCTTTTGATAAAAAAAAACCGCAACTCAAAAGTGCGGTTTTTTATTAATTAATTTTTACCTGAGCACAGAGCTATATAAACTGGGTTTAACGCTCAAAATATAAGCTATAAATTAAACAGTTTATTAAAATTATCAGATGAAATTTTTGCAATATTTTCCACAGAAGTCCCTCTTAGCTCAGCAATATGTTCAGCAACATAAGGTACATAAGTGGGGTAATTTGGTTTTCCTCTAAAGGGAACAGGCGCTAAATACGGAGAATCTGTTTCAATTAAAAAACGGTCTGCGGGAACTTTTTTGGCAACTTCTTTAATTGCCTGTGCATTTTTAAAAGTAACAATACCTGAAAAAGAAATATAAAAACCTAAGTCGAGAGCTTTTTCTGCATAAGCCCAATCTTCAGTAAAGCAGTGAATAATACCACCCACTTGCTCAGCATCTTCATCAGCTAAAACATCAAGTGAATCATGTCCTGCTTCACGGGTATGAATAATAAGAGGTTTATTTACTGCTATAGCAGCCTTAATATGGTTTCTAAAACGTTGGTGCTGCCATTCTAAATCACCTTCACTACGAAAATAATCCAATCCTGTTTCACCTATTGCAATAACTTTTGGGTTATTGGCTAACTCAATTAACTCTTCAACACTAGGGTCCTTACCTTCATTAACATTGGGGTGAACACCCACTGACAACGATATTTCAGGGTAATCTTTAACCAAATCAACCATAGCAGGATATGACTCCAAATCAATTGCGATACAAAGCATATGATCAATTTTACTGTTTTTAGCCTGTTTTATAAAACAACTAAAATCATCATGGTAAGGCTTAAGATCAATTCGATCTAAATGGCAATGGGAATCTATAAACATTTTTTATTCAAGGAGGTATTTCTGAGGTATTTCTATTGATAATGTCAATTATATACTACATCGTATGGGTAGAACGTTCTGACTCTAAAGCACCGGCCAAATAGTTTTCAATCTTATTCCTTGCTGCACCACCATCCTGATCACTAAATTGCACACCAACACCTGCCGCACGGTATCCTTCTGCACCTGCAGGTGTTTTCCAGATAATTTTACCTGCTATTGGCAAACGCTCAGTTTCTTCCATTAAGTTGAGCAACATGAAAACTTCCTCACCCATCTCATACTGCCTTTTGGTAGGGATAAATAATCCACCATTTATAACAAAAGGCATATAAGCTGAAAAAAGTGCGTTTTTTTCTTTAATTGAAAGAGACAATATGCCTTGCCTTGGGGCTGCTGGTGTAGACATTTTCCTATCCGCGATTAAGTTCAGAGCAATGAATTAAAATTTCTTCAAATATCAATTGTTTGTTTAATTGAGTATCAAGTCTTTGTTGGCTTAAAAGTAAAAAATCGTAATATTTATATAATGCTTTTAAGTCTAGTCTCTCTGACAGTTGTTGCAAGTCTGATAATAAATCTTTGTTCGCTATTTTATCGACTTGTGAATTAGATTTAAGTTTAATTATATCCATCATCCAGCCTGTTAAACAAAATAATAGAAATTGCATTTCGTTTTTACCCAACTTAGACCACTGCTCTGCAACCACTATAAAATTTTCTTTCGCTGTTATTACCTTAAGCCATTTTTTAAAATTCTTAGCTCTAAACTCAAGCACAGAGTGAACAGCATACTGCTTCGCTAATAAGGGCGAGTCTTTTGACAAACGTAATAATAAATCAACGTTGTCAACAACCCCTTGTTGTTTTAACCATGCAATAGCCTGATTTTTATCCGTCATGGAAACATAAAGCTTTTGACAACGACTTCTTATAGTTGCTGGAAGTTTTGCTGGTTTATCTGTCAATAAGATCAAGCAAGTACGCGCTGTCGGCTCTTCTAAATATTTTAAAAAAGCATTCGCTGAAGCATTATTCAAGCTATCAGCTGAATTAATAACAACCACCCTATAACTTTCAAATTGTGGTTTTAAGGCAAGTTTTACAGTTAACTGTCGAATAATATCGATGCCGATTGCTTTTCCTGGTTCCTCTGGCTCTACATAAAAGAAATCAGGATGCGTGTGAGCCGCGAATAAAAGGCAGCTCTGGCATTTTCTACAAGGCTCACCCTCTTGAGGTGAAGAACACATTATGGATTTAGAAAAATATTCTGCTAAATATTGTTTTCCTAAGCCTATATTTCCAATGATTAATAAAGCTTGAGGAATACGATTTTGGGTAACATAACGATTAAGTTGAAACCAGCTAGATTGCAACCAAGGATGTGTCTGTAGAATGTAACTCATTTGTTTTCCTGATTACCCATGAGCTTCCGCTTAAAGGTGAATTTAGTTAAGTCATGCAGTTTAATACCTTAGCCCTCCCTTACTGGGGAGGGGTTGGGGCGACTGCATGGAAGCAGGAGGTAGAGCAATGCATGGAGCAGCGTAGCGGTTGTGCCGAGGGGAGAATTTAAACCAAGTTCTTTTGCACAAAAGAAAATAATTTTTAATTTCCCCCTCACCCAACCCTCTCCCTTTGGAGAGGGCTTAAATCAACAGCCTTCACCCATTGAAATGGCTGAAGCATATACGTAATCAAGTTTGTTTTTAGAGCATTTTTTGGATAACTAAAGTAATTTCTTGTTGTACTTTTTCTAAGCTTTGGGCGACATTAATAATTTTGATTACTTCTGGGTTATTTTTAGCACGAGACAAATAGGTAGCTCGAACTTGTTCAAAAAAAGCTTGTTTTTCCAATTCAAAGCGATCAAGCTTGCCTCTTTTGTTTACTCTATCCATACCAATAGCAACAGGCGCATCCAATAAAAGTGTAAGGCCAGGTTTAATATTATCTTGTACTTTAGTTTCCAGCCACTCGATAATACTTATATCCATACATATTTCTGTTTTTCCCATAACGTAAACAAAAAACTAAACATCATAACAAACCATACTATATAAATTAATTATTAAAAATCAACATGATAAACGAATAAAACCTTAAAGAAAGACTTAACAAAACCACATTTTCATCTAAAACGTAAACATTACAAAAAACACATCATACAGAGTCTAAAATGTAAACCCATCTCAAACATTACACCACTATATTTGCGAACCAGTTTTATTAATCATTAATATTGCTCTATCAGTACAAACACCAATTGAAACAATCGAGTCAACTAGCAAAATTATTTCTTTTTCAAAAAATCATCTGTCCCACTTTAAACAGAATACATCTCCATTCTAAATAAATTAATCATGTTAATATTTTAGCATACAAGTTTTGTTAAACAGAACCTTCCCAGTCATTTACAATAAAGGAACCCATCATTTCCACAGGAAAATTATTCAAACTAGGATTTACCTTCTTGAATGAAGTCATACTCTAAAATAAACAAATTCATTCCTTAGTGTTTTTTCACTTTGTACATATGTTTTGTTAAGACAAATACATATCAATTACAAGAAGTTTCGATCATCAGTAAAATCTTGCCACGTGGCAAGACTTTCTAATCTCACAAAAAAGAAGAACACCCCCCCCTTCCTCTCCAATGTCATTCGTTTAAGGCTCAGCCATATTCAGTTAAGAAGACAGGAAAACCGGTCATTCAGCCCAAAAATAATGATTAAAAGTCAGGCGGTACTTCTCCGTGTATTCCATTTCGGTGTAGGCTGTTTTGATTCCCTCGGATAATGCCGCCCTTTTCTTTCTTTGTGATAATAACGTGAGATTGAGTTCACCAGCGCTGTTATCGCCTGGTTAATACAAGCACTCGGAGCCTATAATATTTCTTCAAGAT
>CAYYNM010000130.1:0-9640 GCA_964472945.1 uncultured Methylomarinum sp.
ACCATTTGTTGCTTAACATAATGGTAGTTGCCCCAACCCTCACTTTCAAAATATTTTCATTCAAATTGTTAGGGTGGTTTTAACTGCCAATAAGGGAGGTAGCAACAAGCAATTTATTTTGTTAGCACAGCTCGAATAACAGCTACGATTTCTTTAATAGTCACATCAGATAAAGACGGGCAAATAGGTAAAGAAAAACAATTTGCTGCAACAGACTCAGTAACAGGTAAAGACACGCCGACACATTGCTCCTTAAACACATTTTGTTGATGTAGTGGAACAGGGTAATAAACAGCACAAGCAATTTGTTGCGTTTGTAATGCTTCTATCACTTCATCACGCCGGTCACATAGTAGTGTGTACTGATGATAAACATGCTCGCCCAAACCATCTTCATAAGGTGTTGTTAACGGTAAATCAGCCATTAATTCCGAATATAAATGAGCAGCATGGCGGCGTGCTTGATTATATTGATCAATTCGTTTCAATTTAGCTCGTAATACTACGGCTTGAATATCATCCAACCGGCTGTTATACCCAATTACATCATGATAGTAACGGATATCAGAACCATGATTGCGTAGCATTTTAAGCATTTTTGCTGTTTCATCAGAATTAGTGACAACTAATCCACCATCACCAAATGCCCCTAAATTCTTACTTGGGAAAAAACTAAACCCAGATGCATTTCCTATTGCTCCTGTTTGCTGCCCATTAATTCTTGCCCCAAATGATTGGGCACAATCTTCGATCAACTTTAAACCGTATTTATCACAGAGTGCTTTAATTTTGCCTAAATCAGCAGGTTGACCAAATAAATGCACCGGCATTATTGCCTTGGTTTTTGAAGTAATAGCTTTTTCTATATTTTCTACGGTGATATTGAAAGTTTTTTTATCAATATCAACAAATATAGGGGTCGCACCTACATATTTAATTGCTTCTGCTGTTGCTATAAAAGTAAAAGCACTGGTAATAACCTCATCACCAGTTGTAATGCCTTCTGCTCGTAAAGCTAAATGTAAAGCATCGGTACCTGATGCACAGCCTACTGCATGTTTTACACCTAAGTATTTCGCCGCCTCTTTTTCAAAGGCTTGAACATTCGGGCCTAGAATAAAGGAACAGTTAGCGATTGTTTCTGCAATGCCTTGCTCAATTTCATCTTTAATATCAGCATACTGAGCTTTAAGGTTGACCATAGGTATCATGCTTTTTCCTCTACTAATTTTTTATCTAACAAGTCTGTAATTTGAATCGCTGTTTTTAATGCTCGCCTACCGGCTTCACCCGAAACTAAAGGGTTTTTTCTGGTTTTAATACACGTAACAAAGTGTTTTATTTCTTCTAACAAAGCATCTCCTGCATCAAAGGTAGACTCCTCACTCACTATTTCAGGAATACCAGGAAACATTTCTTTATCTCCTGTTTTATGTTTAGTTAAGGTTTTATTCTGAAAATCAACACTAATATAAGAACAAGGTCTAAACATTCTCATCTTACGTTCCATTTTCATACTGATTCGACTGGCAGTAACATTTGCCACACAACCATTTTTAAAAGTGATTCTGGCATTTGCAATATCAGTTCCTTGCGTTAATACAGCCGTTCCACTCGCATCAATACGTTCTATTTCTGAATCAATGAGTGCTAAAATAATATCAATATCATGGATCATTAAATCCAGGACTACACTGACATCATTTGCACGGGGGTTAAAAGGCGCAAGGCGGTGTGCTTCAATAAATAAAGGTTTTTCTTCTTTATCTAACCCTGTTATAGCTGGGTTAAAACGTTCTAAATGTCCAACTTGTAGAATAACATTTTTTTTCTTAGCAACTTCAATCAGCTCATCAGCTTCTGCAATTGTCACTGTAATGGGTTTTTCTACCAGAACATGTGCTCCTGCATTTAAAAAATCAAGAGATACTTTATGATGCAAACTGGTGGGAACAACAATGCTAACAGCATCGACTTTACCTAATAAGGAACTATAATCAGTAAGTGCCTCGGCACCCTGTTTATCAGCGACCTCTTTAGCAGCCTGTTCATTAATATCAACAACAGCAACTAACTCACAGTCCTCTAAAGATGCATATTTTTCTGCATGAAATTTGCCTAAATAACCAGTACCAATAACCGCACATTTCAGTTTACTCATAGTTTACTCGCAACAATTCATAACCCCAATAAGCAATAAGGCTATTAGGCATAAATGTTCGTAGTATATCATTAGATAACCTCAAAAATGAGGGAACATTGCTCTCAGGCAAGAGAAAGCTTACCGGTTAATATTAATACGTTTTTAGGGCGTAGTGGTTAAATTAGACCAGATTAATAATGGCTAAGGCTTTATCTAATTCGGCTATGGAATTATAAAAGTGAGGCGAAAATCGAATTCCACCGCCTCTTAAAGCACAAACAACTCCGTTATTTTGTAAATGCTTATAGAGTGCATTATTATCAATACAGCTATGTTTAAATAAAACAATCCCCGATTGTAATTGACTCGATGACTTGTTTAATAATGTTAATTGAGGGTTGGCATTAATTTTATCTTTTAAATAACTAACATTCTGCTGAATTTTACTTTCAATTTGTTTCATACCTAACTCTAATAATAAAGATAGGCTGGCTGACCAGGCATGAATACCAAGCATATTTGGACTGCCACATTCAAACCGTTGAGAGGTTGGGTGAATTTCCCAAGGCTTATTTTCATAATTATGGATATCAGCCATCATATGCCAGCCATATTGTGTTAATTTAAGTTTGGCGCGTGATTCAGGGTTAGTGTAAAACACAGCTAAGCCCTCAGGTCCAAACATCCATTTATGGCCATCTGCCATCACAAAATCAGCATGATAAGCTTGTACATCAAATTCAACTGCACCTAAGCTTTGAATAGCATCTATACAAAATAGGATATTATTATCTTTACAAAACTGTCCTATTTTTTTTAGATCTAAGCGTAACCCAGATGCAAATTGAATTGAACTAATTGCAATTAAGCGAGTATTAGAGTCAACTAGAGAAAATAAGCTTTCCTCGGGGGTTAATTTGGATGAAAGCTTGGCTTGTCTTAACTCTACACCTTGGTTTTTAAGCGATTCCCACGGGATGCGATTTGATGGGAATTCCTCATTACTGCTTACAATATTGTCACCTTTACTCCAAGGTAAACCATAAGCTACAAAAGAAATGGCTTCTGATGTGTTTTTTACTAATGCAATATCATCTATGGAAGGGGCGTTAAGTAATTTTTTTAATTGTTGGCGTAATGTGGATTCTGTTTTTAACCAGTCAAGGTAAAAGTGAGAGCCATAATGAGAGTTTTGTTCAGCAAAAGCTTTAACTGCATCAGTGGTTCTTTTGGGCCAAGGTGCTACAGCCGCATGATTTAAATAAATTAATTCTTTGCTTAGTGGAAATTCTGGATGGCTCATATTTATAATAGGTCATTGGATATAAAGAATGGGCTGATAAAACACTATATTTCAGCAATTATTGGGTAATATACTATGATTATAATTTAAGTAATCTAAATTTATTTAGAAACAGAATAAACTTAAAAAATGAAACAAAAATTATCAAATAAATAAAGAGGGTTAAAGTGGATATAGCATCCTTAGTTGGTTTTTTATTGGGCATAGGTATTATTGTTGCTGCTATTGCAACGGGTGGCGATGTGATGCTATTTGTGAATGTGCCGTCATTATTAATTGTAATCGGAGGTACCTTAGGTGTGAGCTTAATGCGTATTCCTTTATCGGACTTTATTCGTTCCTTTGGTGTTTTAGGAAAAGCATTTCTAAATAAAAAAGAAGACCCTAATGTGTTAATTGAAGATGCTGTTCGCTTAGCCGATGTTGCTAGAAAAAATGGCTTATTAGCATTAGAAGGGGAAGAAATTACCAACCCTTTTATGAAAAAAGGAATTAGTCTATGTGTTGATGGGCATGACCCGGCATTTGTAAAAAAAATGTTACAGCAAGAAATTGATCAAATGGTCAGTAGGAATGAAGTGGGTCAGGATATGTGGAAAGGGGTAGGTGACTTGGCACCTGCAATGGGAATGATTGGTACCTTGGTAGGTTTGGTGCAAATGCTGGCTAATATGTCTGACCCAGCCAGTATAGGGCCGGCAATGGCTGTCGCTTTGTTGACTACATTGTATGGAGCGATGGTTGCAAACTGCTTTGCTTTGCCTATGGTTGATAAGCTGGCGTATGTGTTAATTTATGAAAAAGCCAATAAGGAATTGATTTTAGATACTATCACGGGTATTCAGGAGGGAATGAATCCGAAAGTACTAGAAGCTTTATTAAATGCTTATATTTCCGAGAAAAAACGCAAGGTTGATGAGGAGTAATTAAGATGGCTGATTGTCCAAAATGTCCGCCCGCTGGTGCACCATTATGGTTGGCAACCTTTGCAGATTTGATGTCTTTATTGATGTGTTTTTTTGTATTGCTATTATCATTTGCAACGATGGATGCTGCTAAATTTAAAAAAGTGGCAGAATCAATGGAAGATGCTTTCGGTGTACAAAAAGATATTGTTGCCCTTGAGATTCCGATGGGGACAAGTATTATTGCGCAACATTTTTCTCCAGCTCAAACAAAACCCACTCCAATAGAAGAAATTAAACAATCGACGAATCAAAAAGCGACCAAACTTGATGTGAGTGCTGAAGATATGGACAAAGTAAAACAAAAAATGCTTAAAGCTAAAATAGGTGAAATTGAAGATCAAGCAGAAAAAATTGAAGGTTCATTAGCACAAGAAGTGGGTGAAGGTTTAGTTTCAGTTGAAACTAAAGGCTTAAAGATTATTATTAGGATAAATGAAAAAGGCTCTTTTCCATCGGGTACAGCAATTTTAAAAGCGGGTTTTGAACCGGTTATGGAAAAAATTACGTCAGCTGTTAATGATACTACTGGAATTGTGCATGTAGCAGGCCATACAGATAATATTCCAATTTCGACTGACTGGTATCGTTCTAACTGGGAGCTGGCTGCAGGTCGGGCCGTTACCGTTGCTGATTTTATGATGAAGAAAAAAGGCATTGCCCCTAGTAGAATTGTGGTCGAAGGGTACGCAGATACTAAGCCTTTAGTTAATAATGATACAGCTGAAAATCGTGCAAAAAATCGTCGAGTAGAAATAATTATTACTCAGCCTGACCCCACTTTAGGACTTAATGCTGAAGATGTTAGTGAAATAATTCAAACTGACTCATTAAAAGATAAAATTAACTAATTATAAGGATTGTTGTGAATAAACCTGAAGTAGCTATGACCGAGGATAGACGACGTTTTTTTCGAATTGATGATGCTGTAAATTTGTATTATCGAATAGTTGATGAGCAGACAGTTGTTGCTGCGAGTAATACCAGTGATGATGTATTAAGCAGTTGTTCTTTAGTGACAGCTTTGGATGTGCTGGCGCAGGAAAGTAGAGCTATTATGCATAGGATTGAAAAAAAAGACTCGGAAATTGCAGAATATTTAAAACTAATAGATTCTAAAATTAGTTTAATTGCACAATCCTTATTACAGCAATCGAATGACTTAACTGAAACTAAGCTGTGTAATACAAATATAAGCGCATCAGGCTTGGCTATTGAAGTTGATTCAAAAATTAAAGTGGGTGAATTTATTGAGGTTAAATTATTTTTATCTTCTTGTATTTCCGTTATCTTGCTTTATGGAAAAGTTGTGTATTGTAAAAGTAACACACAAGATAATTCCTCTTCACCTTATCTAATAGGTATTGATTATATTAATTTAAAAGATGAGGACAGAGAGATTTTAATTAAGCATATAGTTAAAAGACAAATGCAACAAATTCGAGAAAATAAGGAAGTAAAATAAACGGCTTTTAAGGTGTTATTGAAAGAAGAGAGAGTTGTTTGTGTCTATTTCAGAAAATCAAAAAAAAATCATTAATATTTTAGCCGATGGCAAACTTCATTCAGGTACGGAATTGGCTGAGAAGATGGGTGTTAGTCGTTCTGCCATTTGCAAACAGTTAAAATATTTAACTGAATTAGGGCTAGAGTTTAGTGCTATTACTGGGAAAGGTTATCGCTTAAAAAAGCCGCTACAGCTATTATCAAATACTGATATAAAAAAATATTTAACGTCGTCATCCCAGTCATTAATTAGCGAGTTAGAAATCTATTCTAGTATTAATTCAACTAATAATTATTTAGTTGAATTATCACAGCAAACAAAAAAAACAGGAGTTGTTTGTCTTGCTGAATATCAAACGGCTGGAAAAGGTAGACGAGGGCGTGAATGGGTCTCACCTTTTGGTAGCAATGTCTACTTATCTGTTTTATGGCAATTTATGAATGGTCCTGCATCTCTTAGTGGATTGAGTTTGGCGGTTGGCGTTGCTGTTATTCGCGCTTTAAAAGATTGTGGTATTGATGATGTTGGTTTGAAATGGCCAAATGATATTTATTGGCAACAAAGAAAATTAGCCGGTATTTTAATTGAAGTATCCGGTGAATCCGGTGGTCCTTGTAGTGCTGTTATTGGCCTTGGGGTGAATTTTTATTTGCCAAAAGATAAAGCGCGGTCAATTACTCAGGACTGGGTAGATTTAAGTCAGATTCTTAGTGATAACCCGACAAATTTAAGAAATAAATTGACCGCAACATTACTGAATCATTTAATGCCTATTATTGCTAACTTTGAACAGCAAGGGATGCAGCATTATATTGATGAGTGGCGATCGTATGACTGTATGAAAGGTAAAGAGGTGCAGATATTTATTGGTTCGCAAGCTTTTTCTGGAAAGGTTGCAGGAGTCGATGATAATGGTTTGTTATTGCTAACGGATGAACAAGGGCATAATAAAGCATTTGCCTCAGGTGAAGTAAGTTTCCGTAAAGTATGAAGTTGTTAATTGATATTGGAAACACGCGTATAAAGTGGGCGACTGAAGAAAATAAAATTTTTTCAAGCAGTTTAGCCGTTGAACATAATCAATATGACTTTATTGTCCCTATTCGAAAGGCTTGGTTAAAGGTAGGTGTACCAAAAGTTATAGCTGTTTCTTGTGTCAGTAGAATGGAAATTGCTGAGCAACTTATAGAGTTAGCAAAAAATATGTGGCCTACTGCAAGTATTATAGTTGCTAAATCATTAGTAACTGGTTTTTCAGTGACTAATGCCTACAAAGATGCAAATAAATTAGGTGTTGATCGGTGGCTAGGTTTAATTGCTTTAAAACATTACTATCCAGGAAATAGTATTGTTGTCGATTGTGGAACAGCAATTACGATTGATGTTCTAAACCAGCAAGGAATACATTTAGGGGGGGTTATTAGTCCGGGTTTGCAACTAATGCAGCAAGCTTTATTGCAAGGAACTGAAAGCTTATCGGTGGCTGATCAAAATTTCTCTGTTGGCTTATCAAACGATACTGGAGCAGCTATTTATTCAGGCACTGTGTATGCAGCTGCAGGCTTGATAGAGAAAGTGATTGCTGATGTCTGTGGTATTTATCAAACGCTAGTATTGACGGGGGGAGATGCTGAATTGCTTGCTCAATACCTTAATTGTAAAGCTATTTGTGAACCAGACTTTATTGTTAAAGGGTTGGCGCTGTATTCAGATGGTGGGATTAAATGAAGGTCTTTTTCTTTTTAATGATATTGGTTAATATAATTTTTTTTCTATGGGAATTTAAACCTGTTAAAGAAAACAGACCATTAACTAGCGAGGAGAGTGCAGCAAAACAGATTTTATTATTAAGTGAGTTACCTGGAGATAGCCCTGAAGAAGTAACTGTTGATAATGAAAGTGTGAAGCCTATTGAGTTATTAAAGAATAAAAGTTTTGAGGAGCAGCAGAATAATACCCCCTTAAAAAATAAAACTTATTGCTATCAAGTGGGTCCCTTTTTAAACGAAGCACTACTTGATGAATGGGTTGTTAAAAATGAGGTTGATATAAATTTACTGACTAAAGTGAGTGAAAAGAGTAAAAAAGTGACGGGTTTTTTAGTTTATTATCCTCAAGCCGGTACTTATGACCAGTCAAAGAAGCATATTCAGATATTAGAAAATAAAGGAATTACTGATTTTTGGTTGTTTAGAAAAGGTGAGCTTAAGGGAAATATTTCATTAGGGCTGTTTGCAGCAAAACAAAGAGCTGTTTTATTGCAAAGTAAACTTTTAAACTCAGGAGTTAGCGTACAAATCATGCCTCGGTATCGAGAGGAGTCAATATGGTATATAAATATTTTAACTGATAACCAAGCTATAACTGATAAAGTAATGTTTTCAGAAAAGCAATCTTTTTTATCATGTGATAATATTTGATAAACAGAGAGAATTTTAGGGAAAAATACAAAATTCTCTAATTTATAAAAATTCCTCGTAGGAGCGGCTTTAGCCGCAATGTCGCGGCTAAAGCCGCTCCTACGAGGGGAAAATCTTAACTGAATGGTAGTCTCCCCAACCCTTGCTATATTGGACCATTATTAACTTCCAGCCCCCTCAAATATTATTTTTCTTGGCGGCATAGTAAAAGCAAATAAAAATAAAAAACTGAACACCAAAAATAATATTAGCCATTAATAAATGAATAGGTTGTGAAACCGCTGGGAAACCAAGCCTGTCAAGCGTAACACCCATAATTATAGCGGTAACAATAACCCCCATTAATAAATAACTGCAACGTAATAAGACGCTGTTCTTATTAACAGATTGATATATTTTCCAGGTTATCCAAAGGTTAGTAAATAAAATAACAGATGAAAATGAACGATGAACATAAAAAATAATGGGGAAGCTGTCTCTCCAGTATTCTCTGTCAATATAATTATGTTTGTTGGCAATAAAGTCAACTGCTTCTCTTACTTGTGTTCCCATAGCAACTTGTAAAAGTGTAAAGCCCATGGCATACATAAGAACTGTTTTAACTTTGGGGGGGATTGAACTAATATCAATTTGAATAAGTGATTGTTTTTGTGATCTGGCGATGGCATAAATAAGCAGTGCGACAATAAAGAGTGCCAATAGCATGTGCAAGGTAATTATAAAAGGATGTAAGTTACTTGCAACAACAGCAGAGCCCAGCCAGCCTTGAAACCCAACCAAAAAGAACACAGACAAAGCAAGATAAAATACAGTTTTGTCGGTCTTTAAATATATTCTGGATGACCAGGCTGTTAAAAATATCAAAAAGCCGATGGTAACACCTGTTAGTCGATTAAGATATTCAGTCCAGGTTTTAATCGGGTTGAATTGAGTGTTTTTATAGCCACGTTCGGCATATATATCTTGGTAATTGTCGGGTAATTGTGATACATCTGTAGGGGGGACCCATTGCCCAAAACAAGTAGGCCAGTCTGGGCAGCCCATCCCGGCACCAGAAGCTCTTACTATTCCACCGACTAGAATAACAAAATATACCGCGCAAATAGTTAACATGCCTAAGCGTCTAAAACGGAGTGCAGCTTGTTGATTGATCATGGGGTATTCTTTTTATGTGGGTTAAAATATTAAAAGTAAAGACGTTTGAGGGTCTTTACTTAAATGAGTTAAATAATAAATTCTATGGTTATTACTCTATGTTCCAGTTTTTAATTGTTGCTTTTGTAAAGTACTGAAAAACAGAGG
>CAYYNM010000131.1:0-9494 GCA_964472945.1 uncultured Methylomarinum sp.
TAGACTTACCCTATGGTTTTTAGTATTTTCTGAATTCAAGTTAAAAAAACTGGAATATCGAGTATACAAGGTCTCACCGTTTTTTCATTTAATATGGCGGAGACTCATGGGTAATCAGAAAAGAAAATAGTCTGCTCTACAAAAAAACATGTCTATTAATTTATTAAATTATACTAATATGAAATAATACTATAAACACAATTTAAAACTAATTGACTTGTATCTGTAACAGAAGGTCAATAAAAAGTATTACATGTTAGCTATACAAGCAAGCAACTAGCTTAAGAAGTAAATATACAGGATAAAATAATCAATGCAAAAAACTACTGGTAATAAATGGTTAACCCCCACCGTGGCAATATTGTCATTGATATTAGTCATTTTGTTTGCACTGGGTATTATTGGTGGAGGGGAAAAGATTGCTCCAGGAAATCAACCTTATCAAGGCACTCCCTTACCTAAAGATGCCAAGGTGCTAACATTAAAGAAGCAACTATCGGATAACTTAATGTCTTGGCCTGGGACTATACGTTCACGTACCATTGCTAAAATAGCCCCCAAATTTAACGCTCGCATCCTGGAAATTAATGTTGATGTCGGAGATGCTGTTAATAAAGGGGATGTACTTGCAAGGCTTGATGAACAGGCTATGCGAGCCGCTTATCAAGAGGCAATAGCAACACATCATGCTGCTATTGCTGAAGCTAAACGAGCATCGGCTGATCAAAGGCGAATCAAGAATTTGTATACAAAAGAAGCGGCTACAAGGCAAAATTATGATGCGGTTGTAGCCAGAGCTAGTGCTGCTAGTGCTGTGGTTAAACGCACTGCCAGTGCGGTGAAAAGAGTGCGTGTTAACCTTAATGAAAATATTTTACGGGCACCCTTTGATAGTACTGTTAGTGAGCGACTTAAACAACCTGGTGATATGGGCTTTCCAAATGATCCTATTATTATTTTGCAAAAAAATGGTGATTTGCGCTTAGAAGCAGCAATACCAACACATTGTGCCAAACGTATTACCTTAGGAATGGAAGTTGGTATTCGGATTGATGGCTCAAATAAAAAGATTTCAGGAATTATCAATGAAATTGTCCCAGAAATTGACCCTCAAACACGCACACAGCTGGTTAAAGCATCAACACCTAATTCAGAAGGCTTAGTAAATGGACTGTTTGCCTGGCTAGAACAAAACTGTGGTGACTCGCAAAATATTTTAATGATTCCAGAAACTGCTATTTTACATTACGGTCAGTTAGAAGCCGTAAAAATTGTTGAGAATAACCTGGTTTATACTCGCCATATTCGTACAGGTAAACAATCAGGTGGTAAATTTCAAGTACTGTCTGGCTTACATGAGGGTGAAACAATCATGCTCAATAGTGGATTGCAACAATGAACGAAGTACAAAACTCACAAAAAGATACACTGACTATTCGAATAGTTCGGTTATTTACTGTCTCACAACTCCCCCTTTTATTTTTGCTTATTTCACTGCTATTAGGTGCAGCCGCATTACTGCTAACCGCGCGTGAAGAAGATCCTCAAATTATTGTTCCAGTAATGGATGTATTTGTAAAATACCCTGGTGCATCGAGTAAAGAAATCGAAATGCAAGTGACTACCCCATTAGAGGTGTTGCTTAGCCAGATAGATGGGGTGAAAGATGTTTATTCCTCGTCTATGCCGGGCATGGCGGTTGTAACAGTTCGTTACTATGTCGGCCAGGATATGGAAAATAGTCTGATTAAAACTCGCGATAAAATGCAAGCTAATAAGGATATTATTCCTCCCGGTGTCACTCAATGGCTAGTCAAACCAGTTGAAATTGATGACACGCCTATTGTTATGCTGACTTTATCACCACAAAGTGATGCTTATGATTCAATGGGCTTACGTCGTATTGCTGATGAATTAATTGCACGCTTACGAAGCACTCCTAATGTGGGTAAGAGTTGGGTTGTAGGGGGCGCAGTGAAACAAATTTCAGTTTACCCAGACCCAGGTAAATTAGCAGCGCGAGGTATTACATTAGTCGATGTGCAAGATGCATTAGTTAATAATAATGTCAATTTGCAGACGGGAGCTTTTGAGCAAGATAACCAGGAAATTCTGGTACAAGCAGGTCCCTTTCTGCAAACTCCCGAACAAGTCGCTGCAACTGTTATCAAAAGTATAAAGGGAAGATTAGTTTATTTAGCTGATGTTGCTCGTATTATTGATGGCCCTGAAGACCCTGATCACTATACGCGTATAGGTTTTGGCCCCGCAGTCAATAAAATGAATAATATTGGTCATGCTGTTGGAAACCAAGCTGTAACAGGTGAAGAAAGGGAAATGGTCACTATTGCTATTGCCAAACGCAAAGGCAGTAATGCCGTTAGCGTAGCAGAGCAAGTATTAGCCTTAACCAAATCATTACAGGGCACTCTAATTCCTGATGATGTGTTAATCACAGTCAGTCGAAATTATGGCGAAACTGCTGATCATAAGGTCAACGAGTTAGTGATGCACCTAAGTATAGCCATTCTGACCATCACTGTTCTGTTAGCGTTGACACTAGGCTTTAAGGAATCACTTATTGTCTCCATTGCCGTACCGATGACTTTTGCCATTACATTGTTCTGTGACCTGGTTTTTGGCTACACCATCAACCGTGTCACCCTATTTGCATTAATCTTATCGTTAGGTTTGCTGGTAGATGACCCTATTGTTGATGTGGAAAATATACATAGACACTACAAACTACAAAAGGAACCCCCATTACGGGCCTTGTTAACAGCGGTTGATGAGGTTAGGCCTCCCACCATTCTGGCGACATTCGCAGTTATTCTGTCCTTCCTGCCGATGTTTTATATCACCGGTATGATGGGGCCTTATATGGCTCCTATGGCATTTAATGTCCCTATTGCTATGTTGTTATCATTGATTATTGCATTTACTGTAACCCCTTGGGCCTGTTATCGCATGCTAAAAAATGATTACGGCAAAGGTAATGACAAACCTTTTGAACTGAAGAAAACCTTTGGTTTCCGGCTTTATCAATCCATTTTACAGCCAATAATTACTACACCTGCACGTTCTCGCTGGTTTTTATTCGTTATATTCCTAGCTTTTGTTGGTGCCACCATGCTTGCTGTCACTCGTGTAGTTCCATTGAAACTACTACCCTTTGATAACAAAAATGAGTTGCAATTGATTATTGATATGCCACGAGGTTCAACGCTAGAAGATACTGACAGGGTAGCTAAAGTACTTGGACATTACTTATCCACTGTTAATGAAATTACTGATTATGAAAGTTATATCGGTTTAGCTTCTCCTATGGATTTTAATGGGATGGTTCGTCATTACTATTTACGCCGTGGGAGTTATGTCGGTGATATTCGCATAAACCTCTTGCACAAGGCTGAGCGTGAGCAACAATCACATGAAATTGCCTTGAGAATACGGCCTGCAATTGATAAAATTAAACAACAATACGGTGCTAATATTAAAATTATCGAGCTTCCCCCCGGCCCTCCCGTGTTATCAACAGTCGTTGCAGAAGTCTATGGCCCGCCAGAAGCAAGCTATTCAGATATTAATCTAGTCTCTGGTCGTGTTAAAGATGCATTACATAATATTGAGGGTGTAGTAGATATTGATGACTTTGTAGAAGCACCTCAGCAGCAGCTTCAGTTTAATCTAAACCGTAAACAAGCAGCAATCAATGGCGTTACTGTTGAACAAGTTGCTCAAACACTTCGGCTTGCACTAGCCGGTGCAAAAACGGGAACTATTCATATTTCTAGCGAACGACTTCCCTTTTTTATTAAACTACAATTACCCCGAGAGATGCGTTCATCTGCAAGTGATTTAATGGCACTACGGGTTAGAACTCACGCTGGAAAACTAATTCCACTCAGTGAAATAGGTACCATGGTTCAGAAAACTGTTGACCAAACGATCTATCATAAGAACCTACAGCGTTTATCCTATATAACCGCTGAAATGGCAGGACGAAGCCCAGTAGAAGCTATATTTGACCTTAACGACTGGTTAGAGATCAACCCATTACCTCAAGGCTATCATGCTGAAATGTCAGGTGAAGGTGAATGGAAAATTACTGTCGATGTCTTTAGAGATTTAGGCTTGGCTTTTGCTGCTGCAATGGTGATGATCTATGTACTACTGGTAGGTCAGACTGGCTCCTTAGGTATACCACTGATTATGATGATTGCCATCCCTTTAACGGTTATTGGCATTATGCCTGGATTTTGGTTTATTAATCTGTTTACAGAACCAGTAGGACAATACCCTAACCCAATATATTTTACGGCAACTGCTATGATTGGCATGATTGCCTTAGCAGGTATCGTAGTCCGTAACTCGATTATATTAGTTGATTTTATTGAGCATACCTATAACAGAGACCAACAGATTACTCTCGCGGAGGCGATAATAGAAGCAGGAGCGACTCGATTAAAACCAATTCTTTTAACAGCCGCAGCCGCAGTATTTGGAGCCTCAATTATTGTTCTTGACCCCATTTTCTCAGGGCTGGCCTGGAGTTTTGTTTTTGGTATTATAGCTTCAACCCTATTCTCTCTGATTGTTATACCTGTAGCATATTATATGATTATGAGGAATAAACCTAAACTGGCAGATATTGAAGAAAAAATATAATGTTGCTACAAAATAAACTTATCACAACTTGAAAATTGTAGAGCTGACTTTAGTCCGCAATCACTATCATAAATTGCATCTATGGTGGACTGAAGTCCGCCTTACAGCGATTACCTTTTTTAATCAACCTGTGGTGGTTCGTATATAACCATGTAAACTTATATGTCTATTTAATATAGCTTACCTGCAATACCTTAATAGTCATGTAAGCTTATTCCTGATTTATATAGCTAAAAAACCACAGTGCAATGAAAGGACTGTTTCCATGAAAAAATCCAATTTTGATTTAAAAGATAATAAACCAAACATTGAAATAAACAAACCTGATGAACAAGACAAGTGGAATAATCAAGGTATTAGCTTGTGGTTCTACTTTGTTTTTATGTTGCTGTCACTTTATCTTTGGCAAGGCTTTAAACAGCATCAACAGCAAGAAATCCCATACAGTGAATTTCTTCAGAAAATGCATAAAGGGGAAATAGAAGAAGCTGTTGTCACAGATAAAATTATTTCAGGAAAACTCAGCACACCAGCAACTGATATTGATGGTGTTACTAATAATTCAATGCCTCATTACTTCACTACAGTGCCACTATTTAATAATGAATTAGCCAATGAACTTGAAAAAAATGGGGTGAAATATACGGTTCGACAAAATAATAACTGGTTAAGTACATTTATTTTCAGTTGGGTTTTACCTTTTGGCTTACTGTTTTTATTTTGGAATTGGATGGCAAAGCGTATGGGGACTGGTGCGCAAAGTTTTTTGAATATTGGTGGGAATCGTGTTCGCATTCACTCTGATGAGGGTAATAAAACCACCTTTAAAGATGTTGCAGGGGTTGAAGATGCCAAGCAAGAACTCTCTGAATGCATTGATTTCCTTAAAGATCCCACGTTAATTCAGCATCTTGGAGGTCGCATGCCTAAAGGCGTATTACTCGTTGGCCTTCCTGGGACAGGTAAAACCTTATTAGCGCGTGCAGTTGCAGGAGAGGCTGAGGTTCCTTTTTTTAATATAAGTGGTTCAGAATTTATACAAATGTTTGTCGGGGTCGGTGCCGCAAGAGTACGAGATATGTTTGACCAAGCCAGGGAAAAGGCCCCTTGTATTATTTTTATCGATGAGTTAGATGCAATAGGTGCTTCACGAGGTATGGGGCCTGCTATGGGTGGCCACGATGAACGGGAGCAGACCCTCAATCAATTATTGACTGAAATGGATGGTTTTGACCCCTCTTCTGGCGTTATTGTTATGGCTGCCACTAACCGGCCAGAAATTCTGGATAAAGCTTTATTGCGTGCTGGCCGGTTTGACCGTCAAATTGTTGTAGATAAGCCAGACCTTGTAGCGCGTATTGCTATACTCAAACTACATACAGCTAATATGCTGATAGATCAAGATATTGAGCTTAAAGTAATTGCTCAG
This sequence comes from uncultured Methylomarinum sp., assembly GCA_964472945.1. Lineage (GTDB taxonomy): Bacteria > Pseudomonadota > Gammaproteobacteria > Methylococcales > Methylomonadaceae > QPIN01. Next base: position 6,098 of record CAYYNM010000131.1, read on the forward strand.
CGTACTCCTGGATTTGTGGGTGCTGATTTAGCCAACATTGCAAATGAAGCCGCTATTCTGGCAGTACGTGAGCATCATACAAGTATTTCTATGCAAGATTTTGAAGCTGCTATAGACCGTGTTATTGCTGGCCCCGAGAAAAAGCATCGGGCATTAAATTTAGTAGAAAAAAAACGTGTTGCTTATCATGAATCAGGCCATACCTTAGTTGCTGAAAGTGTTCCAACTGCCGAGCCAGTACATAAGGTTTCTATTATTCCTCGTGGCATAGCTGCTTTAGGGTATACCCTACAGTTACCGACTCAAGAGAAGTTTTTATCAACTGAAAAAGAATTAAAAGATCAAATTGCTATTTTAATGGGGGGACGAGTTGCTGAAGAACTTGTTTATAAAGATGTTTCCAGTGGTGCTTCTAATGACCTGGAGCGTGCCACAGAAATTGCTCACGGAATGGTCACACAACTTGGAATGAGTAAAAAACTAGGGCCAATAACTTTTGGAAAAAGACAACAGTTAATGTATTTGGGGGTTCAAGGGGCTGAAGAAAAAAATTATAGTGAAGAAACTTCCCGGCTTATTGACAGTGAAGTTAAGATATTGATCGAAGAGGGGTACCAAACAGCGACTCAAATTCTTACCGAGAAAAGTAAGCTACTGGATAAATTAGCCGCCTTACTGGAGCAAAAGGAAGTATTAACAGGTGAAGAAGTTATTGCTGTTATTAATCAAAATAATTAATAATATTTAGCGTAAATATTATGTAGTAGTACCAACAGCCTTATTTTGACATAAGGCTGCTATTTCTGTTAGCTTTGGCACCTGTAAGTCAGCTTGTTCTGCATAATTTAATACTCGGTTTAACCGCGATAATGCACTGCGGCCCAGACAATACCGATCTGGGCAGTCTTTAATTCCTTCTACCATCCCATTTACTAATTTTTCATAAGATAATTTTTGGCCTGTTAGAGATTCTTGTATAAGAATTACCTCCTGTGCAATTTCTCTAGCTAATGTCTGATGCAAAGACCATAAATCACCTACTGTACAATTATTGACTAAGCCAGCAATATTAACAGTTAGTATATAAACAGCTTTTCTCACCAATTCATATAATAACTGTTGTTCCGTTTTCAATATGGGTGCTGGTACACCAATGGCTTGTAATGCCTCAGAAATTACCGCGGCATTCGGGCCAAAACTGGGGGACTGTAAAATATTAGTTAACTCTAAGGTTTTCTTTTTTTCAAACCAGACAACAGTTACTGTTGGTTTTTCTATCTGATGTTTCTGCCAGTCACGGGGTAATAATTCATTTTGTACCAAAGCAACTTTGTCAGACCACGCTTCTGGTAACTTCTGCAACACCGAATGAAGTTCAGTTTCTTGCACAGTCACTAAAACCAGTTTAGGTGTTGGAATCTGCAGGCTCTCTTCAGCCATATTCATCGTCCGTGTAATCGGATATACAGGATAACCACAACGAAGAAAACCACGTGAAAAAACAGCTGCCAACTCACCAATACCGATAATAACAATAGATTCTTTCATAAGTTTAATTTTAATTTTTTACTTTCTATACCGTTATTTACTTTTTAACTTTTACGAGCTAACCCTTTGTTGTAGAGTGATGCTATTAAATTTGCCTGATATACCATCCCGACAAGGCGTTGCTCAGAATTAACAATGGGGATTTGTCGATGACCCTGGATAGACATTAATTTAATAAGGTCAACAATATGACAAGTATCAGCCAAAGTAACAACAGGGCTGCTCATAATAAAACCAACTGACTCTGGTTTAGTCGCTATTACATCAGGCGTTCGCCGAATAAATTGCTGAAATTTATCCTGAAAACTTGTATAAACATCCAGATCAATATGCTTAAAAAAATCATTCCAGGTAAGTATACCGATAACTCGATTTGCTCTATCAATAACAGGCATTGCTTTAAGCTTGTTACTACGCATAATCCGCCAGGCATCCTCCACTTCCGTACCATATTCAACCGTTATTACATCCCTAATCATAATATCAGCACATAAAATAGACCCTTTAATGCGCTTAAAGGCATTTTTTTCTACTTTCGATAAAACATGACTTAATTCTGCGTGAGTCATATCAATAAAAACATCACTATCTTTTAGTGCTAGCTCAAGATCTTGCTCTGAAAAACCAATTTGATGAATCGGTGCTGACACAGTGTGTCGTTGATCAAGCTTTTTCTTTACTGGTAACGGACTAGGGTATTCTCTTGCCATTACCCAGCGGTTTATTATTATTGCTAATAATAATAAACTCATAACATTCACCGCAACGGGAACAATTACAAAGGAATAGCCTAAAGAGGTGATTGAGGTACCTGCCATTATCGGCGTTAAACTTGTTGCTGCTGCAGGGGGGTGCAAACAACGCATCACTAACATCATAATAATTGATCCACCGACTGCCGTAGCAGCAGCGGTTGATGTTTCCGAAATATTCAAGGCACAAAACACACCGACAACGGCAGAAATCAATTGCCCACCCACAAAAGGCCAAGGTTGAGCTAGGGGACTACTCGGTATAAAAAACAATATAATGGCAGAAGCTCCCATAGAAGCAACAATCATGGGATAGCCAGGCCAAGGTGAAACTATTTTAGTGATTAAAGCAATAAAAAACACCGAACAAAAACAAGCAAGAAGGGACAGTAATTTAACTTTAATACTTAAGCTAACAGGGTCAATTGCAAGGTATCTAAAAATCTGAAATATTTTCATTGTTACAAAATAACTTACTTAAAACTGCTTGTAAAAACACTATTAAAACACTTTTTTGTTTTAAGTTATCCTATTTTTAGCTAATTTCCCTACAAAATACTAGATATCTTTATAATCCTGATTCAATATCCATGCCCAAAGAACATGGATATTGAATTGATGAAAGGCTTTGTCCCAATACCACGACAGGAAAAACGAGCTATTTATTAAGAATAAAAACTTTTAATAATAGATGGTTACAGGGTTTTAAAGCATTTAAATTTTTTTGGCTTGTAAATTTTTATGTGTCGAGCATAAATATTTATATTCTGTCGTGTACTTGAGACATTCTTGGTATAAATAAAATTTTTTATACTTTGGATAAACCTCCCCCCCCATATTTATTGCGTTCCATAGGCACATGGCATAGCAAGTGCATTTCTTTCTGGTGCTATCAGAGTCACCTATACTATAGATCACTAATTTTTCATTGTTAAGTTAGCTTAAGTTTATGACTTTTAGATAGTTTTATATACTTCTCGTGGTTACATTAACTATATGTTTAGCTTTTTAATTTACTAGGAGGCTGTCCGAGAATAGAAAGCGTCGCGAGGGAAAGCCCTTTTGAGTCAATTTTTTCGTTCATTTGAATATAATAG
>CAYYNM010000132.1:0-4278 GCA_964472945.1 uncultured Methylomarinum sp.
TTACTTATTAGCATCTGGATAAAATAATTGCTCCCCTCCTTTTTTATAGTCTGCAATAATTTTTTGCCCTTCAGGGCTAATAACAAAATCAATATATTTTTTAGCCAATAAATAATTAACACTGGGGTGTACTTTAGGATTTACAGCCATTACATGATAAGGATTAAATAATAATGAATCACCCTCAAACAAAACTTTTAAGCTTATTTTGTCGGAATATGCTATCTCAGTTCCTCTATCAGTTAATACATAAGCTTGTTTTTCATCTGCCATGCGTAATACGGCTCCCATTCCCTGCCCTGCAGACACGTACCAGTTTCCTTTAGGTTCTATTGCTGCCAGTTGCCATAGTTTTTTTTCTTTTTTATGTGTTCCAGAGTCATCACCGCGTGAAATAAATATTGCTTGTGTTGAGCGAATCTTTTTTAAAGCATCAACAATAGTTGGTGACCTAGCAATCTTGGCTGGATCATTTGCTGGTCCAACAATCACAAAATCATTATGCATAACAGCGGCTCGGTCAATAAAATGCCCTTGTTTAACATATTCTAATTCTGCAGTAGGTGCATGCACAAACACTACGTCTACATCACCATTACTGCCAATTTTCAGAGCCTTTCCTGTCCCTACTGCAATCACATCAATTCTTACCTTATTTTGCTTTTCAAAAACGGGGTCTAATACGGCCAATAAGCCTGAGTTTTCAGTACTGGTTGTAGTGGACATTCTTAAAATATTCTCGGCTATGCTTGGAGTAGCAAGCAGTAAAAATACATTAAATAGTAATGCATTTAACCATTGTAATTTTTTCATTATATTGTAAGTCTCGTATATCTATAGGTTTGTAATGGAGGTCATAATTATCCCCTCCCTATTCTTTAAAACGTGGTTTGCTACGTCATGTAATATTAAAACGCCCACTGCCCACGTAATTGAAATAAACTTGGTTCCTGACCCTTCGTAGCCCCTTTATTTACATTCAATACTTTGACATAATTACCAGAGAAACGAAGTGTTGGAGTCGGTAACCAATTAACACCCAAGGTGACACTTTCAGCTTTGCCTCCTTGTATATCAACGTTATTCAAGTCAACCATGCTATAGCGAGTTGCTAATTGCCAAGCACCTATCCCCTTGCGACCAACAATGCTGTTTGGCGTTACACTTGCAAAGTGCCCTTTTTTATAGTGTCTTGATTCACCCGTTAAAAAGTAACTGGCCTCCGCATACCAGCCATTAAAATCAACATCACTTCCAATATTTCGTTCAACCGTTGTCCAGACATATTCTGACTGGACTGAAAAAGGACCTTCAACTACTGCTAGTTCTGCACCTAACTTTAAGTAGTTATCGGCATTTAAAATAGTATTGGTATCAACTATATTTACGCCAGCAACGTGCGTTTCAGCTTGTTGTTTAAATCTAAGGGTTTCACTATCACCCACCTTTCTATAATCGGCAGCGATACCTAAATGAATAATATGTGTTTTTTCATTAATGGGCGTATAAGTTGCTCGCCCGGCAACACCCCAGCCATCATCTTTATTGTTCGCAGAAGAGGTATTAACCGCACCACCAAAATAGCCTGCTGCGACAGTCCAATGTTTATGCGCTGTCGATGCCATTGCACCAATATGACGGCCAGCCGAAAAGGCATCCATTAAGGATCTTTCGGTAAAGGTAACGTATTTTGAACTGGTTTGCTCTTGAAGCATAAAAGGGTCTTTAAAATTCCCTAGCTTAAACTGTATATTATTAAATCCATTATAAGTTATGAATGCATCTTTAATTCCTGAACGCCCATTTCCAATAAAGTCATACTGTAATTTATATCCCCAGTCCTTAAACATTTTGCCTTGAAGATAAAGCCTAGCTCGACGAATCTCTGTACCATTCCCCATGCTCGTCCCATCATCATCGTACCAAGCTGAATCAACTTGAACCCTGCCTCCAATTTTTATCGCAAACTCACCATCACTGCTTGCAACATTTATCCCACCTTTATCAACTTTTAAGGTGACATTTGTTGCTTTATCAAGTTGTGCTTGTAGCTGCTTTTTTTTAGCGGTTACTATTTCTGATCCCACTCTAAATTCATTCATTAACCGACCAAATTGAGCATCATCAACAGTTCCATTTGCATGCAGCATTTTGATTAATGTCTCAACTTCTGATCCGGCTTGTGCTTGTCCAGCCATAATTGTACATATACTTCCAAGCAATATTCTTTTTCTTAATTTCACTTTATCCATGCCTATTTATTATAAAAACAAATAATCAACCAAATCTTTATATATGCATTATTATGCATAAAAATATCTTAATTTAATTGCTATGAAAGACTATAATAGATAATAATTTATTTTTCAATATGAATATATTTGCATATAATGCCTAAGCCATCCTTAAAATACACAATAAAAACCTCTTTATTAAACAATAAAAAAGAATATAACTTAGACCCAGGATTACGTTTAATAGACCAATTAGATAAACTTGAAAACTTACAAGCAGCTGCCAAACACTGCAACTATTCTTATAGAAAGGCTTGGAATATACTTCAGGATTTAGAAACTTTATTTCGACAACCTTTGGTATCAAAACAAAGGGGAAAAGGGACTCAGTTAAGTGAGTTAGGCCGCTTACTATTAGCAAGCAGTCGGGATAATAAAATAACTTTTAGAGACTCTTTAATAGACGCTGAGAGAAAAACCAATCTTATGCTGGAGAGCTTATACAAGGGAACGCAAACTTTAATTATTTTTGCAAGTGACTCAGAGAAACTAGAGTACTTACGCCAACAAAACCTTAAAATCGAATTACATACAGATGGTAGCGGCCCGGCTCTTTCTGCTTACGCTGAGGGAAAATGTGAGATTGCAGGGTTCCATATAGGTCTAGGTGCCCATAATAAAAAACAAGTAGATGCTTATTTACAATACCTAGATTCTAAGCATGATCAATTTATCGCCTTGGAACATAGGCAGCAAGGGCTTATTAGCCACCCAGACCGACCTGTTATCTCATTACAGCAAATAATTGAGCAAGATTTGACTTTTGTTAATCGCCAACAAAATTCGGGGACACGTAATTTATTAAACCAATTATTACAAGAGCAAAATATCCAGCCTGAACAGTTGAATGGCTATTATCATGAAGAACATACTCACCTAGCTGTTGCCAGCATGGTAAGTAGTCGTCAAGCAGATGCAGGATTAGGCATTCACAGTGCGGCAGAACGTCTAAAACTTCAATTTACCCCTATCAGTAATGAGCTATATTTTTTAGTATTTAAATCATTAACACCTGCAGTTCAACAGGTTTTAGATAAACTATCCGATCAAAGTAAATTAGAAATTATTAACTACAAACAATTTACCCAGCTTATTTCGGTAGTGGGTTAAACCTGTAGCTTTAGCAAATACATTCTCATTAATAACCGCCTTTTGGAGCGCAGGTTTTAAGCTGCACTTTTTGTGCAAGACCAGGCTAAAGCCTGCGCCCCAATAAGGGATAAAATTGTTAAAATAGCTTTATCAACAGATTCGACCTACTACCAATTTTTATATTAATTTACAAAAATAAAAACGGGAGCATTGCATGGAGCAGCGAAGCGGTGTGCCGAGAGGGGAAATTAAAAGCGGCTCTCCCTTACAAAAAAACTTGGTTTAAATTCTCCCCTCCCAACCCTCCCCAACAAGGGAGGGCTAAGGCATTGAAATACATGACCAAACTAAATCCACCTTTAAGCGGAAGCTTATGGGTAATCAGGTAGACCTATGAAAAAATTTCAGTTAAAAAGTTTTTCATAGCTAACCATGAGCGCCTATCAGAATCAGGCTGGTAAACAGTACCAAAATCAGGGTCATTGGCAACAGGGTTGGTAAAAGCATGCATTGTTTGGCTGTATGTATGAACCTGCCAGTCAGCCTCCGCACGAGTTAACTCTTGCTGTAAAGAAAAAAGTTGCTCATTTGAGACCATGGGATCATCAGCACCATTTAAAACAAGTATTTTAGAGTTTATAGCTACCTGAGTTTGCCGGCCACTTTGTTCAGGAGCATCAACCAAACCATGAAATGAAACAACGCCTTTAATATCCGCACCAGATCGTGCTAAATCCAATACACAAAGCCCACCAAAACAAAAGCCAATAGCAGCGAGTTGCTTATCATTAACCCAGGGAAATTGTTTAACAGCATATAAAGCAGCATTCATCCGACTTAATACTAAATGTCGGTCATCCATAAAGGGCTGCATTAATTTACTGTTTTGTTC
>CAYYNM010000132.1:4378-9449 GCA_964472945.1 uncultured Methylomarinum sp.
ACTGTTTTGTTCGATACTTTGACCTAAAATACCTTTACCATACATATCAACAGCAAAAGCAAAATAACCGAGTTCAGCAAGTTTTAAAGCTTTTTCCTCAACAAAGTCATTACGACCAGCCCAGGCGTGGTTAATCATAACAGCCGGTCTTTGACCTTCTACACCGTCATCATAAGCAAAAAAACCTTCAAGCAAGACGTCACCATCAAGATAATTAACAGTATTAGAAATTATCGTCATTAAATAATCCTTTTATTCACTAATAAAATCATAGGCAACCACTCTATTAACTAAAGGCTTTATCTTTTCTTTTAATATTTTTTTATGTTTTGGACTATTAAGATAAGCATTTAAAGCTTTTTTATTTTTCATTGTCACCGTTACAGCAACATCAAAAGTATCATCAACGATGACTCTATCACTAGCTTGCACAACCCCTGTATGTCGGTTAATAATTCCAGGGAAATTATTAAATTCTTTACTTGCTTTAATAAAAGCTGCACGATCTTTCTGGCTGCCAGGGTGTTTTAACCAAACCATTACAACGTGAGTGATCTTTTTATTTTCTTTAGCAAAAACCGTTGTAGAACTTACTGATAAAAAGCTTAGTAATACGATTTGTAAAATTAATAAGGTATGTTTCATTGTATTTCTCCAGATTGTCTTAATGTATTCAAAAAACCAATAGATGCCTCTTCAACCATATCTAAAACCCTTTCAAAACCATATTTACCCCCATAATAAGGGTCTGGCACTTCAACAGTATCAAGGTGCGGCGCATATTCTAAAAAGTATTTAACCTTATGCTTATATTCTGCTGGGCAAAATTCCATTACCAAGTCATAGTTATCAGTATCCATAACCAATAAATAGTCATAGTCCTCATAATCACCAACAATAACTTTTCTAGCCCTTATCTTTGCAAGATCAATTCCCCTGTCCTTTGCTGCTTTTTGAGCCCTAAGGTCGGGGGCATCGCCAACATGATAAGCATGTGTGCCCGCAGAATCAATAATAAATTGTTTATCAATTTTTTCTAATTTAATCAACGTAGTAAACACCCCTTCAGCAGTGGGAGAACGACAAATATTTCCCATGCAGATAAATAAAACCCTAATCTTTTCCATGATACCCTTAAAGTTTTTAATAAAATAACCGATAAATTAATCTAAAAATAGAATTATAACTTAATTGAACTATTATATAAGTACTTAGGGTATTAACCCTTTCAAATTATAATGATTACAAAGATTTTAAGAGGATCTTCCACATGCAATTGATGAACTGGAACTCTGTTGGCACCCGTGTTGTGGCAATAACCATGGCAACACTCACTATTCTGGGAATAGGCATACTAATAATTTACGCAACTCACGAAAAACAAAAAGTAGTTGATACAAATATTATGGCAGCCAAGCAATTGCTCCTGGTATCAGAGTCAATACGAAGTAATACTATCCAAAAATGGGAACAAGGCATTTTTACCACAGAATATCTTAAACACCTTATAAAAAATAAATCCCCCACTGAAGCCAAAGCCCTGGTTATTTCAACTGTTCCTGTGGCGACTGCCTGGAATGTTATACAAGAAAAGGCAAAGGATAGTGGCTTCCGTTTTAAAGCACCCAGACTAGGTGCAAGAAACCCAAAAAACACACCTGACACAATAGAACGAGAAGCATTATCATATTTCCAAAATAACCCATCTGCTAAAGAATACCAATATTTTGATGACAATACCCAGGAAGCCAGATATTTTCGCCCTGTTATCTTAGATAAACAGTGCGAAATATGTCATGGAAACCCAAATACATCACAACAACTTTGGGGAAATGATAAAGGAACGGATATTTTAGGCTATCCTATGGAGAATAAACGCGCTGGAGATTTACATGGTGCCTTTGAGATAGTCATTCCTCTAAGCAAGCACTTTGCTGAGGTACAAAAAAATATCTGGATTGCCATTTCATATTTAATTGGTGTTCTTATTATTATCGGTGGCATAGGTTATTTTGTGATGAATAAAATCATTATATCCCCTTTAACCAGCCTTGCATTACGCCTACAAGCTATTTGTAGTGGTGACGGAGATCTAACCGCACGTTTACATGCAGAAGGTAAAACTGAGTTTGCCTGGGTTGCAGCAAGTTTTAATTCCTTTGTTAAAAAAATAGCCAAAACTGTTGATAATATATCTGAAACTAGTGAGAAATTGACTACAGCATCGAACAGATTAGCACAAATCACGCAACAAACTGAGAGTGGTGTTGAAAGACAACTGACAGAAACAACCCAAGTTGCCTCTGCCATGTCTGAAATGACAGGAACAGTGCTTGAGGTTGCTAAAAATGCGACGAGTGCATCAGAAGCGGCTGGTACTGCCGATATTGAAGCGGCAACGGGTAAAAACATTGTCAGTCAAGCAATGGATGAAATAAACCAACTTGCAACTGAAGTAGATAATGCAGCCAGTGTTATCCATGAATTAGAAAATGATTCAAACAGTATTGGTGAAGTCTTGAGCGTTATTCAAGGTATAGCTGAGCAAACTAATTTACTTGCCCTGAATGCCGCTATTGAAGCTGCCCGAGCTGGCGAACAAGGCAGAGGCTTTGCTGTTGTCGCCGATGAAGTTAGAACCTTAGCTAGCCGTACTCAAAACTCAACACTTGAAATTCAACAGACTATAGAACGCTTGCAAAATAGAGCCAAAGAAGCTGTCAGTGTTATGGATAAAGGTAAGAAACAAGCCATATCAAGTGTTGAGCAAGCCTCTTCCGCTAGTGCGTCCATTACTACAATTAGCGAACGTATTGATACAATAAGTGATATGAACAATCAAATTGCCAGTGCAGCAGAGGAACAAACTGCAGTGGCAGAAGAGATAAATCGAAATATTCGTAATATTAGTGAGGTTGCCAATGAAACCTCACTGGGTGCTAAAGACACCTCTGAAGCATGTCATGAGCTTTTGGATTTAGCAAACCAATTAAGAGCAGCTGTTGGTCAGTTTAAAACATAAATTAACATGTTATACTTCACACAGTCACGATGGCACTAGGAATTCTGCACCTGTGACCGCGTGAAGTATATATGATGATCGAAATTTATACACAGGATACAGACAATGCTCAATAAAGTTACCTTAATTGGTAGGTTAGGTGCTGACCCAGAAGTTAGATATATGCCCAGTGGTGGGGCGGTAACAAATATAAACCTTGCCACCTCTCGCCGCTGGAAAGACAAACAATCCGGTGAGCGCCGAGAAGAAACTGAATGGCACCGTATCGCTTTTTTTAACCGCATCGCTGAAGTTGCTGGCGAGTACTTAAGAAAAGGGAGTTTAGTTTACGTTGAGGGTCGTATTCGTACGCGAAAATGGCAAGACCAAAATGGACAGGATAGGTATACAACCGAAATAATAGCAGAGCAAATGCAAATGCTTGATAGCAAAAGTGGAGGAACAGGAAATTTTGCTAATAACGCCTCTAATAACGATGCTAATTTTAGTAACAAGCAACCACAGGCTCCACAACAACAAAACGCTACGCCAGTGACAACTGATTCGTCCCAAAATAATACTCCAGTCCCTGCTCCATACGATGAAGATTTTGATGATGATATACCTTTTTGAGACGTATAATATATAGATTGTTAATTTAACCCTGAGTTTTATTGATTTTTATTTGTTATAAAACAATATCTTAGTCATTAACAACAGCCTTTCATTTTTGTAAAGAAATGAAGGGTTTTTTTATGCCTGCGAAAAAATGCACTATAAAGGTTCGTATAAATATTTATTTGTAAAGATGTGTGTTGTTAATTATAATAGTGTCAACTTAAGGTGGCTTAATGAAAGTAGTAATAATTACACATAAAACAGGAGACTTATTACCACTATTAGCTTTGCGGTATTCAGCCTGCTCTTCCTCAGTACCACCTTTTAATTGAGCAATCAGGTTCAAAATATAGGTAACATTAATTTCATCTCGTTGGATCAGCTCTAGCTCAAAATCAACATCCAGCAAGATAGAATCTTTATCTTTTTTAGTATTAGTTTTTACCTTGTCGTAAATATCCAGATATTTGCTTTTATAATCTTCAAAATCCTGTTCCTCCATTTTCACAGCAGCAAAACTAAAGTCAGCAAACGAAGATAAAATATTGCGTAGGCGCATTAACTCACGGAACTTGGTAACAAAATCAAATTCAGCTTCTTCATCCTTCAGCTCATCAATGCTTTCCAAGTCTGGTGCAACTGCTAACAATCCACCATAAGCTTTATTAAACAGCTTAATGAATTCCCCATAAGAAGGCATCAATACGGTTTCTTTCGCATTTTTATTAGAAAACAACGTCAACGCTTCGTCTGTGGCTTTTTTAAGGTTTCGGAAGCAAATGATATTACCTTGCGACTTTTGCTCATTTAAGATGCGATTTGTGCGTGAGAATGCCTGGATTAAGCCATGATGCTTTAAGTTTTTATCAACATACAAGGTATTTAACGGCTGTGAATCAAACCCCGTCAGAAACATATTCACGACCAACAAAATATCAACTTTGTGATTGCGGACTTTTTTGGAAATATCGTTGTAATAATTATAAAAAGACTGGCTGTCCTTGGTTGTATAGTTGCAGGCAAACATCTTATTGTAATCACCAATAAATGATTCCAGCTTATCGCGTGTATGCATGCCATAGCCTGCGGATGCCTCAGTTACCTTTGATAAATCCAATTGATCAGGCAATAAGCCATTGGCTTCCATATCTTCTTCATTAGCCGCATAAGAAAAGATGGTGGCTATTTTTAACTGATGCTGCCCTGCCTCTTTTTTTGTTTTAAACAGCTCGTAATATTTGATTAACGTAGGAACACTGCTGACACAAAACATCGCTGTAAACGATTTACTCTGTGTTTTCCTGCCATGCTGAGCAATGATGTAATCGACAATTTTTTCCAATCGCTTTGGCGAATCTAACAGCTCTTTGGTATCAATGCCTTCAACATCGATATCAACCTAGGCTGTCGAAATTATAGCTATAAATCACTTTTAAATTTCCTGGTTTTTGG
>CAYYNM010000133.1:0-9336 GCA_964472945.1 uncultured Methylomarinum sp.
GTTAAGCCAAGTTAGCTAAGGCTGCATATATCCAGCCTTCACTATTGTTGTAAGAGACAAGATACCATTCTGCAGAGTCTTCACCATTTTGATACCAGCCAGTCCTAAGTAATTCAACTTCTTCATTTCTAGGGATTACTTGAATGATATTGTCATTATATGATGGCCAGCGCCTTTGATTGGTATTTGCTAGCAGTGTCACTGTATTACTACTGTCTTCTTTGCGACCAAGAAGTTTGGCTTGCATATTTTTCAAAGGAAAAAGAGGGTTGGTATCTTGCTTTCTTCCTGGGCTTATTTTCCAATGAGGCCAAGCCCATTGTAAATTGTATTTTTCAAAAAGAACGGTGCTGATTTCTTCAACGGCTATAAGTTGTTCCGCTGTGTAATTCATCCAGCCACCAAAGCCATGTTCAGCGGTAGTTTTTTCTGCAATCAGAAACTCTGTATCGTTATAAACCTCACCAAACCAAGAACGGTAGTGGCCGTTACCTATGGGGGTTAATTTTCCAGGGTTGACGATTTCAATGCCAACTGAAAAGTTATTAACTCCTGGTCGACCATTAAGGTTTGAGCGACCTGCATGCCAAGCTTTAGAATTAAAAGGAGCTAACTGGGTTATTTTGCCATCACGGTGAACAACTAAATGTGCTGAAGCTTTTGCCGCAGGATTCATAAACCAGCTTACACTGGTATTTCCATCTAATCTGCCTGCTGTATCATGTAAAATGATACCTTCAGGTTTTAGCACAAAGTTTTTACTTCGATTGGGTGTTGAAAAATATTCAACAGGGGTGTTTTGGTAATACAGTCGGTGATTTAATATTTTATACATTAGCTTTTCTCTCAATTTGAATGAGCATGCTGGAAAAATAAATGTAAAATCCTTTTTATTGCTGTTTTCGATAGTGGGGCGAATCTAATGATAAAGCTATTTTAACAATTTATCCAATAGTGGGGTGCAGACTTCAGTCTGCTATTACACAAAGAATGCAGATTAAAACCAGTATCCCCAAAGGCTATCACTAATGATAAGCTGTTCGCTATAACCAAAAATTTTAACCCATACTCTTTAACTAGGAGGCTGTCCGAGAATAGAAAACCTACTACGGAAAAGCCCATTTTGGCCAGTTTCCCCGATCATTTTCGTTAAATAGCGCAACTATTCGCCTCAAATGATCGAAAAAACTGACTCAAAATGAATTTCCCTCGCTACGGTTTCTATTCTCGGACAGCCTCCTAGTCATTATTCAAAGCTAAAAAATAATAATCTTATTTAATGGTAGAGTATTGACAGGCTACAATATTAGAAACTTGAACTTGCTAAATTAGCTCCAAGGCGGCTGATCTTCATTATAGGCACTAAAGTTTTTATCCTTTGGTTGAGTAGTAGTACCTAAAACTGTTTTACTGCTTGATTTAGTTTTGCTTGCTTGTGCTGATGAAACACTTTGTTTCCACTTTTTAAAAAGTGAATCATCTAGGTTGTTCGAGGCATACCATCGTTTTTTATTAGCATCCCATTTTGCACCCAGTGCTTTAGCCTCATCTTTTTGTGAATAAGGTACATTAAGATACATTCTTGAGTTAACCATAATTATATAATTTAGACTTAAACTTGTTTTTAAAAGTATTCTCTTAATATTAGCTGAAATAAATAAACAGGCAATTATTTAGGTAATACGCTGACTAAATTGTTAAAGGCCAATTAGCTAGTGGTATCGGCTGTGTTGTATTACTATAAGAGCTAAGCTTATATGGAATGAATAAAGGAAAGGCAAACTTATGGTCATTAAACAAAATAATAAACTTTTGAGCGATTTAGTTAGTTATATTAGAAAACAATTAAAGGATGATCAAGCAGAAACGTTGGTAGAATTTAGTAAACAATATTATCAATGTGTTGTTTTTAATGATCTTGATAAAGTGACTGTTGAAGATTTATATGGTGCAGTTCTTTCACATTGGAATTTAGCTTTAGAATTTAATACCGATAATAAGACTAGAGTATACAACCCTTCTTTGGAAGAGCATGGCTGGCAGTCAAAGCATACCATTATCGAAGTGGTTGTTAATGATATGCCTTTTTTGCTTCAGTCATTGAGCATGGAAGTTAATCGGCATGGCTTTACTAACCACCTGGTTATCCACCCCGTTTTTACTATTAAAAGAGATGCTAACGGTAAGTTCATAGCTTTTGTTGATGAAGGGAATAACGATGAGCTTGGCTCGACGGAATGTTTTGTGCACTTGGAAATCGATAGGCAAAGCAGTAACGCCAAGATGGATAAATTACAAAAGTGCTTAAATAGTGTGTTAACGGATGTCAAAGCGGCTACTGAAGACTGGCAACCTTGTTTGAACAAAATGCAGTCAGTGATTGATGAGTTTAAGCAGTCTCCCTCTTTAAAACAGGAGGTAATAGATGAACTGAAATTTCTACAATGGCTACATAATAATCATTTTGTGTTTCTAGCCTATCGTGAATATGAGATTGTTAAACAGGGTGATAATCTTGGTTTTAAAGCACTGCCTGGCACTGGATTGGGTATTTTGCGTGATTCGATTCTCCCTGTTCCTGATAATTTTATAGTCCCTATTTCTGCTGAGGTGTTTAAGGCCATTAATACCAGACAGCCTTTGATGATTACTAAAGCGACGTCTAAAGCCACTGTTCATCGCCCTGTTTTTATGGATTATATTGGTGTTAAGCAATATAACGAACAAGGTGAAGTCATTGGTGAAAAACGCTTTTTGGGTTTGTATAGTTCAACGGCTTATTATTGTTTATTAAATGAAATCCCTATGGTTTCAACTAAAATCAAACAATTACAGCAATGTTTTTCCTTTAAGCCTGGCTCACATAGAGCCAGAACCTTGTTGTTTACCTTGCAGTCCTTGCCTAGGGATGAAGTTTTTCAGGCAGATTTTGAATCTTTGTTACAGTTTACTGAGGGAATGTTGCAGTTACAGCAAAGTCAAAGAGTTCGGGTTTTTATCCGTCAGGATTTGTATGGTCATTTTGCATCATTATTAGTTTTTGTACCAAGAGAACGCTACAACACAGAAACACGGAAAAAGATTGAAGGTATTTTAATAAATATTTTTCAGGCGGATAATGTGGAATTCAGTGTGCAGTTATCTGAATCAATTTTAGCAAGATTACATTTTATTATTCATAGTGTTAATGGCTGCTGCGTGGAATATGACTCTGCTGAGATTGAAGAGCAAATTATTGAGGCATTGGCAGACTGGAATGATGAGTTAAAAGGTGAGTTGCAAAATTATCATGGTGAGGCCCTGGGTAATCAATTATTTAATAATTATTGTGAAGGATTTTCAGCCGCTTATAGAGAAGATATTCCCAGCAGAACGGCTTTGTTAGATATTGATAGAGTTGAAAATTTAATTGTCACAGGATCAGGTGCGGATAGTTTGTTATACAGTCCGTTAACGGCATCAGAAATCAAAACCTTACGATTTAAGTTTTTTAGTAAAGGTCAGGCATCATTATCTAAAACCTTACCCATGTTAGAGAATATGGGGGTGAAAGTGTGTGATGAACGTCCCTACGAGATTACTAATAAAGATTGTGCTGATGTTTACTGGATGCATGATTTTGGTTTAGAGCTTGATCTTGATACCGCATCATTAAATCTAAAGCATTTAAAGCCTTGTTTTGAGGAAACTTTTGAGCAGTGCTGGTTTGGAAAAATTGAAAATGATGGCTTTAATCAGTTGGTGTTAAGGGCTGGTATTAGTGGGCAAGAAGTTAATATATTCAGGGCTTACTTTTTATATCTACGGCAGATAGGCATTACTTTTAGTCAAGTTTATGTGGAAACTACTTTGGCAAAAAATCCAGAAGTTGTCAGGTTGTTAACGCATTATTTTATACAACGTTTTGACCCTTCATTAAATCAAGAAGAAAATAGTATTAATGAGCTGTATGCAACGATTACCGAGACAATAGATAAAGTTAAATCGTTAGATGAAGATAGGATTCTAAGGCGTTATTTAAATTTAGTGCAAGCAGCGGTAAGAACTAATTACTTTAAAAACTCGGTTGATGCTGAAGGCATTCCTTATTTTTCGACTAAATTTGATTCATCGAAAATAATTGATATGCCATCACCCGTACCTTATTTCGAGATTTTTGTTTACTCGCCACGAGTCGAAGGTATTCATTTGCGTGGTGGACCTGTCGCTCGTGGGGGTTTGCGCTGGTCAGACAGGCCTGAAGATTTTAGAACAGAAATTTTAGGGCTAATGAAAGCTCAAATGACTAAAAATGCTGTTATTGTTCCTACTGGAGCAAAAGGTGGGTTTATTGTTAAACGCTTGAAAAATGCTTTTAGTTATGAACAGAAATCAAAAGAGGTGGTTGCTTGTTACCAAATACTGATTGCTGGGTTGTTGGATTTAACAGATAATCAGCTGGCAGGGAGAGTTGTAAAACCTGAATTATGTGTTTGTTATGATGACGATGATACCTATCTAGTTGTCGCTGCAGATAAAGGAACGGCAACTTTTTCTGATTATGCCAATGAACTTTCTATTCAATATGGTTTTTGGTTGGGTGATGCTTTTGCTTCGGGTGGTTCTGTTGGGTATGACCATAAAGCAATGGGAATTACTGCGCGAGGTGCTTGGGAATCGGTTAAACAACATTTTGATACACTAGGGTGTAACTACACTGAAAAACCTTTTACAGTTGTTGGAATTGGCGGTATGGTGGGTGATGTCTTTGGGAATGGTATGTTGTTATCCAGGCAAATTAAATTAGTCGGTGCTTTTGATCATGAATATATTTTTCTTGATCCTAACCCAGACCCTGAACAAAGTTTTGTTGAGCGGCAACGCTTATTTTCATTAGCTAAATCAAAATGGTCTGATTATGATTTAGCATTGATTTCTAAAGGAGGTGGGGTTTATTCCAGAGCATTAAAATCAATTTCATTAAGCCCTCAGACTATGCAAAGGCTTAATATTCGCAAGGAGAGGGTAACGCCCCAAGAGTTAATTAAAATATTATTGTCGTCACCCGTAGATTTGCTGTGGAACGGAGGTATTGGTACTTATGTTAAAGCGACTGAAGAGACTAACCTCGATGTAGGGGACAGAACCAATGATGCAGTTAGAATTAATGGCTGTGATTTGCACTGTAAAGTGGTTGGGGAAGGAGGGAATTTAGGTTTTACTCAAGCAGGACGTATAGAGTATGCATTACATGGGGGGTTGATTAATACTGATTCTATTGATAATTCTGCTGGGGTTGACTGTTCAGACCACGAAGTTAATATAAAAATCCTACTAAATTCACTGGTAGAGCAGGGGGATTTAACAGAAAAACAGCGAAATAATTTATTAGAGTCTATGACTGAACAGGTTGGGCTACTGGTATTAAAGCACAATTATTATCAAAACCGTGCTATCACCATGATTGAGCATAATTCAGTCAATAATATAAATGATGTGCAATGGTTAATAGATGTTTTAGAAAAATCGGGGCATCTAGATAAAGTGTTGGAAGTCATTCCTAACCATAAGCAATTACTACAACGCTACCAACAGACTTCAGGTCTCGTTCGCCCTGAAATTTGTGTTTTGCTTGCTTATAGTAAACAGGTTATAAAAAAGCACTTATTACTGGAATTATCTGACTTGGATAAAAGTTTATTTGAGCAAGAACTTATGCAGTATTTTCCTTTGCAGCTACAAGAAATGTATCTCGAACCAATTAAAAGCCATTGTCTTGCAGCAGAAATAGTGGCTAATGGTTTGGTAAACAGTTTTGTTAACCATATGGGGATGGTGTTAGCTTTTAGGTTAATAGATGAGACAGCTTGCTCTATGGTTTCTGTTTTTAATATTTATAAACAAGTTTGCCATACTTTTGCGGTATCTGATTTATGGCACCAAATAGAGGCGGAGCAGGTAAATTTAAAGGGTGATATTGAAGCTGAGTTATATAGTGAAATTAGAAAAATTATTGAACGGGCTATGCATTGGTTTTTAAGCCAAGATCAAGAAAAAATTGATATTCAACTGTATATAAAAGGTATTGCAGAGTTAAAAACTAATTTATCGGATTTTGTATTAGAGCCAGAAAATAAAGATATTTATAATAAGGTTAGTGATCTTGTTAATAAAGGTGTTTCTGAAAACTTAGCGTTTAATATTGGAACATTAGATCTTTTATATTTATGTTTAGATGTTATTTGGTTAAATAAGAAAACAAACTATTCACTACAGGATTGCTCTAAGGTGTTTTTTGCATTAATGCATAATTTAGACCTGTTATGGTTACGCGATAAAATTAAATCATTACCAGATACAACCGTTTGGGAATCATTAGCAAGAAGGTCAGCCAGAGAAGAGTTTAACTCTGTTTGCAGTCACCTATCTTTGGCTACACTGCAAGAAGAAAGCGAAGGAATGGAAGAAAAAGTTGATAATTGGTTGTTAAAGTCTGATAAATCGATTATTCGTTATAAAAAATTATTAGCCTTAGTACATTCTGGCGAGCTCATTGAATTAGAAAAAATAACTGTTTTATTAAAAGAGTTAAGAGAACTTTGTGTTTAAAATACATTTGTTGTGAACACACGACGAAGTTTTTTTAAGTGTAAATATATGATACTAAAATGTCTTAAAGTTAAGAGAGCAAGATATGTAGCCTTGATATAGCAAAAATAAATCGAGAGAAATTTCAGGTCAACCTTGATTTCACTTTGCTTCATCAAGGCTGCAAAAGCGTATCAGTGTCGTGAAAATATGACATTTACATTACAGGTACTATAATAAGTAAAACTATATAAAATGTATTTATATCAGCCTGTTACCTTGATTGACATTGTGTTGGCATACAAACTGCTTTAGTTGTAAAGTGAATATGATTGTATTCATTAAACACTTTTTTAACAACTAAGGATTATTATGAAAAAATTATTAACAGTTTTAACAATTGCTTTACTATCAACGGCTGCAAATGCAGAAACGGCTGCTATAGAGTTTGGTGCTATTTTAGATCCTATTGATAATCAAGCCAGCACTCTTGCAGAGGTTGTTGCATCAAAAGAGCAGGTGCTTGATTCTAATTTATGGGAAGTTTTAGATACAGATAAAGATGGGTTTATCAGTAAAGCGGAAGCTATTTTATCTAAGCAAATTGCAGAAAATTGGGATAGTTTAGATGTAAACAAAGATGACAAGCTGGACTCTGCAGAGTTCTCACAAGTTTACTCTCAAAAAAACTAAGCATTAAAAAACAATAAGCAGATTCTATCTAATCTAGAGAGCCTTTCCTACGAGTTCTGGAAAAGGTAGAATCTATTTTACTTAACACACTAAATTAACTAAAGTTTTCCGGCCAATATTGTAACAACTCATACAGTGTCGAAATAATAGTATAGTCTACCTAAAAGCAATATCAAATTTTAGGCATCCTTCATTTCTCGGTTTACACTTATCCATAAATTCACAGTGATCTCTGGTATAAATGAATTCCACAAATTCAATTTATCTCACATAACTATTGACACCCTTGATATCAGCCACACGCCTCAATCATCATTTGATGATACCTTTGAAAAACGACTCTTTACCCGCCGATCGGACCTGACAGAAACTATTCTGACACAGGGGGATACCGCATTAAATGCGATATTAAACGGCGGTTGGGGAACCATCACTGAGCTTTCAAAAGCGCATGGTATTTCCCGAACGTTTGTTGATTCGTTGGCAAACCGCTTAAAACAGCTGGGTCAGTTTATTTTTAAAGATAAAATAAAGGATCCTGATGCGTTAACACAAGAACGAAAGCGGTCGATTGAGATGATGCTATCGATTCGCCTAGAGGGTTGTAGCAGTATTGGTCAGGTTTCAGCTATCATGAAAAGGCAGAAATGTGACTTATCTTCCCTAGGGTCGATCAGCCAAACCCCGGTAGATGTCACGTATTGTCGGTGTATTGCCGATGACGATTGAGTCTCAGCAGACGCTTCAATACCTTGTTTTTGCAAGTGATAAAATTTTTTCAAAGACAACGCCTGTTTTAGTAACCGTTGATCCCTGTAGCAGTGCAATTCTTCGTATCGAGCTATCAAAAACCCGACAGGCTGATGACTGGAAAAATCACTTTGAATGCTTAATGAATAATGGCATAGAGGCCATTTATCTTGTTTCCGATGAGGGTACTGGCTTGCGTGCGGGTCATGCTGCCGCATTAGGTCACACCGTTCGCCAATCCGATACGTATCATGCCATCGCTCATACGTTGGGGCATTGGGTAGAACGGTTTGAAAAATCCGCGTATAAAGCGATTCAAGAAGAATATGAGCGTGAACAAAAAGTGCAGTCTGCAAAAAGTGAACAGGCAAAACAAAAACAGCAAATGCTTTATCAGCAAGCACAGACAGTATGCGAAGAAGCCATCAGAGAGTATGATGATTTCAGTTACCTTTATTATGGCATTATAGAAGAGCTCAACGTTTTTGATAATGAAGGTAATTTACGCGATAAGCAACAGGCAGAAGCAGTGATTGAAACAGGCCTTCAGTTAATGGAGACATTAAACTATAAAGGAACACGCAAAGCGGCGCAGAAAGTCATGCGGACACTCCCTGATTTATTTCACTATTTTGATATCGCTGCGGACATTGTTAAAGACTGTAAAACATTAGTTGATAATGAAACGCTAAAGGCCTACTGCCTTGCGTGGCAATGGGGCAAAGCGATTAGAAAAGCAAAAAAGAGCACGCGTAAACACAGCGCAAAAAGGCAGGAAACAGCCTGCTTGGAAAAAGCAGAATGGTACGGTCAACACAGAATAGATCAGGAAAACTGGAGCTGTGATATTTAAAAAAAAATTTATGCCAAACTGGATAAAATCGTTCAAAGCTCAGCACTCGTGGAATGCATCAATTCAATTATTAGGCCCTACTTCAATACCTGTAAGAATCAAGTTAATCAGGAACAACTCAATTTGATTATGCATTACCACAACCAGCGCCGTTATCTTGCGGGAGTCAGGAAAAATAAAACCCCGATGGAGATTTTGACAGGTAAAAGCCAGACGAGGGATTGGGTAGAAATTCTTTTTGATATCATTGAAGAAAAAGATCCAGACCTGCTCATCACCTCTTAGAATTTAAGAAATTCCAGTAGTTATTGCGCGTTTGTAGCTATGTATTTAATGGCTATGGTGAACTACGCTAAATTTTTTGGTTTAATAAAGTGTAAACTACTTTGGGGTTAAAATGAAAGATGCCAAATTTTCTTTTATACTCGATGTTCCAGTTTTTTTAACTTGAATTCAGAAAATACTAAAAACCA
>CAYYNM010000134.1:0-9313 GCA_964472945.1 uncultured Methylomarinum sp.
TTACCCTTACTACTCTAAAGCCCTCTCCTACTGGAGAAGGTTGGGATGACTGCATATAGCAGTCTAAAATCACAGGCAACACCACATACTGATGACAGTTGTAATATTGACTATTTATTGTACAGTTTTGCAAGAGGCTCGTTAATTAAGTGTTTAATCTAAAAAGTATTCGCTTGTATATATAAAAAGAAAACCATACTATCCTTAAGACTAATGATTTTTTTAAGTACCGGAGCACATTTTCTTGCAGACTTTTACTTTACCTAAAACCTGGCGCCGTCCTGAAGTCATTGTTTCATCATTACTTATTAATGTACTGGCATTAGCTCTACCTTTTGTTATGCTACAGGTGTATGACAGAATCATTCCAAATCAGGCAATTGATACTTTCTTAGTTCTGATTATCGGTATGTTGGTCATTATTTTTTTTGACTTCCTACTAAAAATATGGCGTTCAACTATATTAAGCTGGGAAAGTGCCAGATTTGATCACTCAGTCAGTCTTGATGCAATGGATCAAATACTACATACCCATACTCAAGATTTTGAAGGTAAACCTGTGGGATATTATATTGATAAAATTTACGCCCTTGAAAAAATACAGGAATTTTACTCTGGGCAATCCATATTACTTTTAATGGACTTACCTTTTGCCCTATTATTTTTAGTTCTTGTTGGCATGATTGCTGGCCCATTGATTACCATCCCTATTGTTTTATTAATAATTTTTCTCATTGTTTCAATTAGCACAGGAAAACAGCTTCACCAGGCTTTAGTCACACGCTCCGTTATGGAAGACCGCCGACAAAATTTTATTATCGAAATTTTACAAGGCATTCACACTGTCAAATCTATGGCAATGGAATCCTTTATGCTTAGGCGTTATGAAAAACTACAATTACAATCAGCTGAAAGTATTTACGAACTGAGCCGACTAAATAGTATTGTACAAGGTATAGGAGCCACCTTTTCTCAATTAGCTGTTATTAGTTTTGTGGGTTTTGGTAGTATTTATGTTGTTCACGGTGACCTAACTATTGGCGGGCTAGCCGCTGGCACCATGCTAACCAGTAGAGTTCTTCAGCCTGGACTCAAGGCCATGAATATATGGATCCAGTTTCAATCTGTTAGGTTGGCTCTTGATAAAGTAAATGAATTATTTTCATTACAAAAAGAACGCTCGGGTGAATTAAAGGCTAAAGATAAACTTCAAGGTTCTATAGAACTAGAACATGTTAATTTTAAATACCCTGAGCAAGAAAAAAATCTACTTAATGATTTATCACTTAGCATCAAGCCAGGTGAATCTATCGGTATTTCTGGAAGCAATGGAGCAGGAAAGACAACTTTAATTAATTTACTCTCAGGATTCCTTGAGGTTAATAGTGGCTCAATCAAGCTCGATGGTTTTGATCTTAATAATTATAATGCTGAATTTTTACGTTCTCAAATGGGTATAGCTCCCCAACATGGTGTATTGGTTGAAGGGACTATTCTGGAAAATATGACTTTATACCGTGAAGATGAAGCGACTAACGATGCTATTGAATTATCAAGAATTCTAGGGCTTGAAAAAATCATATCTCATCTTCCTAATGGTCTTGATACCTTTATTGGTGGAGCGGCAATGAATAACTTACCTGAAGGAGTAAAACAAAAAATTATTTTGGTTAGGTCGCTGATTGGTCACCCACAAATTATTCTTTTTGATGATGCTAATGCTAATTTTGATGTTAAAAATGATAAACAGCTAATCAAAGTTATTCAACAAATGCAGCAGCAAAAAAGAACGATCATCATTGTCTCTCATCGCCCTTCTTTTCTACATATTTGTGATAGGCAATATACTCTGAAAAATGGTCAGCTAGTACTTTCATAAAAAGCAAATAACTCATATTCCAAAAAATGACAGATTTAGTAGAACCTCAACAAGCAGAGACATCAACGACTCAACAATATAAAGATGCCTCTGAACATTTTGCAGAAGCCTTAAGAAATAAAAAAACAGATGAGTTTTCTTCAAATTCACCCTATGCTGCCTGCTTGTTTCCTCTACTCAGGGCGTTAGGGTGGAAGAATGTGGAGCGTGAGCTGGTTGAAGCACTGCCACATTTTGCAGAAGAAATTGATCTGGTTGATTTACGGAATATATTAGTCAATATTGGCTATGATAGCTCTCCATTATCAACTCAATTAAACCAATTAAAGGCAGAGCTATATCCTAGTATTTTTATAACAGCAAAAAATCAGGTATACGTTCTCTTTAGCCATGAAAATGATGAAATCAAGTATTTTGATGCACAAACCGAAAAAATAGTCTCATCCCCAGCTAAAGACCTTGGTATTCCAGGGGTTGCTTATCTTTTTACTGACAAACAGGCCTCTCACGGTATGCCCAGCTCTTCAGATATTAGTGCTAACTGGTTTGGAGATTTAACAGAGCGTTTTCGGAAATTAATTTTCCATTTATTTGGCATGACATTTGTCATTAATATTGTCGCTCTTTTAGTCCCTCTTTTTATCATGGTGATCTATGATAAAGTGATTGGTACAAGATCTTTAGATAGTTTACCTATGTTACTTTCTGGTGTAGCTATTTTAATTATCACTGACTTGGTTCTTAGGTTTCTACGAGCCAAAATATTAGGTGCTGTTGCTGGGAGAATGGACTATTTAATTGGCATAGAAACTTTTAAAAAGCTACTCCATTTACCCCCTATTAATATTGAGCGTTCTACAGTAGCTGCCCAGCTAGCACAATTAAAACAATTTGACTCTGTACGTGATTTTTTTACGGGTTCCAATGCATCCATTGTATTAGAACTTCCTTTTGTATTCCTTTTTCTAGTGGTTATAGCCATACTCGCTGGTCCCATTGCCTTTATACCTTTATTTATGATCTTTGCTTATATTGTGGCAGGATTGCTGCTCATCCCAAAAATTAACCGCAAAGTGAGTCGCTCAGGAAAAGCTAGAACAAACAAACAAAAAATGTTAATTCAAACTTTCTCTGGTCGTAAAGAGATCAAAGCGATTGGAGGTGAAAGTGTTTGGAAAGAACGTTTTAGGGAGGTTTCAGGTGAGACTATTATGTCAAATTATGATACCTTCAGAATTAACGCCATAATGAGTAGCTTAGCTCAGGCGATGATGACAACCACAGCATTAGCCGTCTTATCTTTAGGTGCATTCGCTGTTATTGATGGCTCTCTTTCTATCGGAGCCTTAATTGCAACAATGGCTTTAGTCTGGCGAGTATTATCTCCTCTACAAGGTGCTTTTTTATCAATTTCTAAATTTCAGCAAACCTTTAAGTCAATGAAACAGATCAATCAGTTGATGAAAATCCCTATTGAACGTTCTGATTTTAATAATTTAGCTGTTAAGGATTTGAAAGGTTATATCAAATTAGACCGAGTAAGTTTTCGTTATGGTGCAGATCAAAACCCTGCCCTTTTAGGTGTTTCTTTTGATATAAAACCAGGTGAATTAGTGGCTATTGCAGGCTACACCGGTTCAGGAAAATCAACTTTACTAAAAATGATTGCCGGTATGTACACCCCTCAAGGAGGTGCCATTTTTTTAGATAATATTGATATGCGTCAACTAAACGTAATGGAGCTCAGACGATCAATCGCTTATGTACCTCAAGACACAAAAATGTTTTACGGAACCATTGCCCAAAACATGAGGTTAGCAAATGGGTTGGCAACAGATAAAGATTTACACACCGCAGCTACAAAAGCAGGTGTTTTAGATGAAGTATTGGCATTACCCGCTGGTTTTAATACTCGTCTGACTGACAATGCTACAGATAAATTTCCTCCCGGCTTCTTACGCTCAATTTCCATTGCTCGCGCTTTTGTAAGTAACAGTAACATTGTACTTTTTGACGAACCAGGTGCTTCTTTAGATTATGACAGTGATATTCGTTTTATGAATCAACTACAAGCTTTAAAAGGACACTGCACCATGGTAATGGTAAGTCACCGCCCGAGTCATATTAGACTGGCAGACAAAGTTATCTTGATGAATCAAGGTGTTATCCAGTTTTCTGGAGCTGCAGACGAAGCAATTTCTATTTTAATGGAAGAATAATGACAGATAAATTAGTTACAAAATTACCTCGCGCAAGAGCCAGGTTTCTTGCACAAGCGATACAACTTGAAGAACAAGGTGTCTCTGAGATTATTAAAATAGCCATTTACTTTAGCTTATTTTTATTTATCGCCATTATTTTCTGGGCATCATTAACCCGTGTTAATGAAGTCTCTACCGCCAAAGGTGAAGTAGTGCCTAGTGGTTATATACATAATATACAACACCTTGAAGGAGGTATTGTTAGTGAGATTAATGTCCGAAATGGTGACCAGGTTAAACCTGGGGACTCACTTATTAAGTTTTCAATGCCCGTTTCAAAAGCTGACTATGAACAGCTACAAATCAGGAAAGCAAACTTATCTCTAGAGCTAGAAAGGCTTACTGCTATTGAAGAACGGAGGTCTCCTGTTTTTGGTGATTTAGGAAATCAATTCCCTGATTTGGCTTCTAAAGAAATGGCGAGTTACCATGCTCACATTGCTAGCACTAAGAGTGAAATAGAAGTATTAAAATCTCAAACCAGGCAAAGAAAAAGTGAATTACTGAGACAAAAAAACCAAGTTAATGCTTTAAAAAAAGAAATTAAAATCCTTAAACAACAAGTGTCAATGCGTGAAAAACTAACCGCTAAACACATTGTCTCACAAACAGACCTATTATCAGCTAAAAGCCAGCTAGCAAATCTAGAAAGCCAATTAATATCTACAAAAGATAGCGTTTCTGTTGCTTTTATAGCTATACAAGAAGCAAAAAATCGTCAACACGACATTATTGCCAAAGATAATAAAGAGGTTGAATCTAAAGCGTCTGAAGTTGCAGGACAATTAGCCGAAGTTAAAAAATCATTAGTTAAAGCACAAGACCGAGTGGGACGCTTAAATTTAATTGCTCCTATTTCGGGTATTATTCAAGGTATTGCCATTAATAGCATCAATACAGTCGTCCAGCCTGGAGAGATTATTTTACAAATAGTTCCTATTAATGATGATTTAATTATTGAAGCACGAGTATTACCAGAGGATGTTGGACATATTCATATCAATCAAGCGACTGAAGTTAAGGTTGATAGCTATGACTCCGCTAAATACGGTTTTATTGCTGGAAAAGTAAAACAAATTTCACCCTCAACTTACTTAGATGAAAAGATGAATCCCTACTATTTAGTTCGTATTGAGCTTGAAAAAAATTATGTTGGAAATAATCCAAACCTGATGAAAATTATCCCAGGTATGACCGTTCAAGCCAACCTTATTACTGGTTCAAAAACCATTCTTGATTACTTAATGAAACCTGTTAGCCGTGGTTTTAGTAATGCATTTCAAGAGCGTTGATTTTTGTTAACAGCAAAGTACGGGTAAACAATATTTTGAACTCTCAAGAAAATCCCCCAGAAACTCAAAAGTAAAAAAGTATTTCCAAACATGGTTAAAGAAGCATTTTACAATTCAGAAGAACTTGTTCTGATAATTTTTTAGCTTGTCAGCCCGTCCAAACCTGATTCAAGAGCAATAATTTCAGGTAGCTTTTTTTCTATATCATCCGCATTAAAACCAATTTTTTGCCATTCTTTAACAGGAAAATTTGCTAACCTGTCTTCTTCGCTAATTTCGGGGTGGTTGGATTCACTAATAAACCTTGCGATATAAACAATACAGGCTGGAAGTGAAGTTTCTTCAATATCTAAAGGGGTTCCTGATTGGTTTATGGTATCAATTAATTCATCAGAAAAATGCCAGCGTTTGCAAAGCTCTACACAAACATCAAGACTGCTAAAACCTAGACGCTTCTGCTCATATTGATAGCGGTTTTCACCTGCTTTTACATGCTGTTGAATTTCATTTGCAGTTTTTGGATCACCTAGATAGAGTAAAATAGTTCCCAAACCATTAATTAAACCTGCAGTAAAAACCATATCACTATTTTCTAAACCTGCTTCTTCTGCTAACCACTTTGCATAGGTTGCGGTACTAAAGCTATCAGACCAAAATGAACTGATATCAAAGTTGGGGATATTAGGGACAGCATTAACAATACCTGATGCAATCACCAAAGTTTTGAGTTTTGACATGCCTAACATAGCAACAGCATTATCAATAGAGCCTATCTTTTTAGATAGACCGAAATGAGCGGAGTTGACAAGGCGTAATACCTTTAATGAAATGATTTGCTCTTTTTCAATGTTTTTTGCAATATCACTAAAGTTAGCATTAGGGTCGTTTAATTGAGTGATTAAAGTACGGACAACTTCAGGTACTTGAGGTACATTATGGATTTGTTCAAATAGTTTGTTTATCTTTAGTTTCATTACTTATCTATATCCTTTTCAAATACTAAATACTAGGTTTTAGTATAGGTCAGATAAAACAATTTACTATACTTCGCGCAGTCACGACTGTGGAATTTATAAACGGTTCAGATTGTGACTCGCTTCGCGATCACAATCTAACCTTATTCGTTATGTGGTTCTTTTTGGGTAATATTTGACACCCTCTAACGATTTAAAATCTATATCTTGTGTCCATATTACAGCTTTAAATTTTTGACCCGTTGCATAAATAATACTATCAGCTAATGGTAATTTATAGTCAATACCATATTTGGCCGAATCAATAGCTAAAGAACTATCAAGTGATACAACCTTGCCTTGTTCCATATGGGCAATAACTTCCAAAGCCATATCTTCACCACGTTGACGCAAAACGAATTTAAAGACTTCGGTAATGGTAATGCTAGGAACAATTAATTCTTCAATATTCTCTATTGGAGTTGAAAATATCTTTGCATTGGCATCACCTGCAAAATAGGATAACCATGCTGATGAATCGACTACATTCATATACGATCTTTATCCCTTGGTACTTCAGTATCAATACCCTTTAAGATGCCTTTCATTTCACTCATTGGTTTAATGGGAATTAGCTCTATACGATTGCAATAGGTCAGCATTTGTACTTTTTGTCCCGAAATTATCCCCATAGACTCTCTGACATCTTTCGGAATAACCACCTGAAATTTCGGGGAAACTGTTACAGCTCTCATAACTCACCTTATCGATATTAACCTGGTATTACTATGGTGTTATCGATGAGCTTTGTCAAACCACGCCGCGCTCACCGGATTAGCAAAAATGGCGCGGGGGGATTTTACGTTAGGGAGTCCTGGGGACACAATAATTAGTTATCATTTTTAATCTTTGGTCTTGGCTTTTTCTTTCTCAAATCACATCCTAGTATTGATCCAGCCAATTCAATAAAACTTTCACCCCCCTAAGCAATGTCATTCGCTTAAACAAAAAAATAAATAAAAAAATAAATAATACTTTAATATCAACCATTTACTAGACATTTTTTTAGTCGTTTTTTATCTTGACTATATCCCAACAAGCTGTCAAGATAGCCGTGGTTAATTTTAATTTCTACGGCAATCTTCCCCATGACAACAGCTATCACCCAACCCCTCACCCTTTCAGGTCGTTATTTTCCTAAAAAAGAAATCGCCTATGTCCAGCAAACGGTCAAAACATTCTCCAACCTGAGCCGGACTGAATTGGCAGAAACCCTTTGTGAGCACTTACACTAGGAGTCTGTCCGAGAATAGAAACCGTCGCGAGGGAAAGCCCTTTTGAGTCAATTTTTTCGTTCATTTGAATATAATAGTTTACGCGTGTAACGAAAATGAACGGGAAAAGTGGCCAAAAGGGCTTTTTCCGTAGCAGGTTCTCTGTTCTCGGACAGCCTCCTAGGTGACAGCAAAAAAGTGTAACAAAATTAATGCCTGCTTAAATGCGCTGGATAAACTGGAAAAGCTGGGCTACCTTTGTTTGCCGGCTAAACGTGATCAGAAGAAACACCCCCCTGTTTCAGCATTGTTGACCAAGTTTAGTTCGTATTCATACGCGCTTTCTCGGTCTACACCTACCGCTGCCTTCTTGTTGGCATATGTCCAACTCCAAAGCAGAAACTCTACTGTTAATAAGTTTATTAGGTTTCGGAATCTATAGGTTCGGTCTGTTACCGCTTTGTTGGCTATTCCCCTCAGTGAGGTTTGCATCGTATTATCCAGTTCTGCATGTCCGGTACGTGTTTCCTTTGAGGGCTATATAACTCTGCACATCCCTTTCCCATGTGATCGGCCCTACCGTCTCAGAGTACTAAGTAGGCAGGCATAATTAACTTAACCTTTTAATTCTCGTCATTCCCGAGTTTTTTTATCGGGAATCCACGTGCCTGAGCAAATGGATTCCTGCTAGGAGCACGCAGGAATGACGAATTTTTTTTGTTAAATTAATTTTACGTGGGTACTTATGAATGTGTCTGAATCTATACCTTCTTCAACCATCCTGCTTGTCGTTGGGTAGATTTACCCGCTTAATATCAGTGGTTGCACTGCTATTCGGGAAAGGTATAGATCTCGCACAACCTGCCAACCATTCTGACACATGCCACGCCCCTGGACACCGACAGCCCCTCCGAAATCTTACCAAGATGATTTCTTTGTATTGGCTTCCGTTGCGTTAAAAACGTTGCCGACTGCTTTGATTTTTGTAACGATGCTGACATGGCTTCAGGGATGTGCGTATCCCCTGTGGCCTATGTGGTTCTCTGTGTACGCTTCGTGCATCCTCTTTTGTTCCCGTTAACCGCAGTCGAAACCGCTAGCAACGCTCCGCCAGATACGCAACACTCGATATGGGTAGTTGGTTAAGCCTTACGAAATACCAGTCCTTGGATTTCTCCCATCAGGGACTTTCACCCTGAAAGAAGCGACAAGCTTCGCTTGCCGCACTAACGACCAAATCAGATGCCGTTGGGCAGATGTTCGATGAATTTTGACAAGGCACTGAATTTTAATATAAAAATGACCTTTGAAAACGAACTGCGCTGCCAACGGTCAGCTAGATTTTCCTTGTTAGCTATTAATTATTGATGACTTCCCATATATTCAGTCACAGCACTAGCTAAAAGACCCGATCTAGTTTCACCATGTTTCTTTGCATAACTATCAACTGTATTTAGTAGGTATTCAGGTAACGTAATATTTACTCTTTTGGATTTTGGAGATAATTGACTTAAATCTATCTCAATAATCCCCCATATTCCATCAGTATATTCTGGATTATGTTGGTGCTCTTCAATTGGTAATAACTTAGGAATAAGCTCTCCATCTAAAAGCATTCCTTCAATATGACACTCTATTGCTTCTTTTCCCATAG
>CAYYNM010000135.1:0-2168 GCA_964472945.1 uncultured Methylomarinum sp.
CTAAAATTTTTCACGGTTTATTGCCGGGTGGAATTTTAATTTTGTCAGAAAAGCTTAAATTTGATGATCCAGACCAACAAAAATTACAAACTGAATTACACCATGCTTTTAAAAAATCACAAGGTTATAGTGATTTGGAAATTAGTCAAAAGCGGTCGGCCCTAGAAAATGTCTTATTAGCTGAAACTTTTAATACCCACCAGCAAAGGTTAATGGATATTGGGTTTAATAGTACTGAAGTGTGGTTTCAGTATTTTAATTTTGCCTCTATGATTGCTTTAAAAAATGATTAATTACCAACCTTTATATAAACAGCTTTCTGAGTTACAGGCTGAAGCCTGGGTAGATTTAATCCCGCAACAAATTAAGCAAGCTTTTGACTTAAATTCTAATGGTAATGCGGCAAGCTGGTTGGCAACGCTTGAACGATTACCACAAGGTATAGCCAGCAAAAGTGAGTTAAATTTAAGCCAAGTAAAAATAGGTGATAAATCTAACCTTGATGAAAGGCAGAAAGCACACCTACAAGAGCAACTAAAATCCTTTCACCCATGGCGAAAAGGGCCTTACAATATTTTTGGCATTCATATTGATACCGAATGGCGTTCGGACTGGAAGTGGGATAGATTAAAACAAGCAATATCCCCGTTAGATAAAAGGTTTGTTCTTGATGTGGGGTGTGGCAATGGTTATCACTGTTGGCGAATGCTTGGAGCAGGAGCAAAAATGGTCGTGGGGGTTGACCCTTTATTATTAAATGTTATTCAGTTTCAAGTGATAAAAACAATGTATGGCGTGG
This sequence comes from uncultured Methylomarinum sp., assembly GCA_964472945.1. Taxonomy (GTDB): domain Bacteria; phylum Pseudomonadota; class Gammaproteobacteria; order Methylococcales; family Methylomonadaceae; genus QPIN01. The sequence continues at coordinate 800 of CAYYNM010000135.1, forward strand.
CCCCTGTTTATGTTCTTCCTATTGGGTTGGAGAACATACCTGCAGAAACTAAGGTTTTTGATACTGTTTTTTCTATGGGGGTGCTATACCATCGCCGCTCACCTATCGATCATTTGTTGGAGTTAAAAGCTTGTTTACGGCCTGGAGGGGAGCTTGTGCTAGAAACACTGGTTATTGATGGTAAAGAGGGGGAATCACTTATGCCAGAAGGGCGGTATGCAAAAATGCGTAATGTCTGGTTTTTACCCAGTTGTGATACTTTAATAAGTTGGCTAAAACGGTGTGGATTTAAAAATTGTCGAGTTGTTGATGTTTCTTTAACAACGGTAGAAGAACAGCGGTCAACTGAGTGGATGACGTTTCACTCTTTAAATGAGTTTCTTGACCCTCAAAACCATAGTTTAACTTGCGAGGGATTGCCTGCACCAAAACGAGCCATTATTTTAGCTGATGCGCCTTGAAAGTATGGATAAAAATTTCATTTGTCGTGTCATTAGTCTGTATTTGATAAACTATGCCTCATTTTTATATTGATTTGAGAGTAATTAATGAGTGAGCCTCGTGTTGGATTTATAAGTTTGGGCTGTCCCAAGGCTTTGGTAGATAGTGAACAAATTATTACCAAGCTACGGACAGAAGGCTACCAGGTTTCTCCAACTTATCAAGATGCCGATCTTGTTGTTGTTAATACCTGTGGCTTTATTGATGCAGCAGTGGAAGAATCCCTGGATAGCATTGGAGAGGCCTTGGCTGAAAATGGCAAGGTGATTGTTACAGGATGTTTAGGCGCGAGGGAAGATGAGATTAGAGCGCGTCATCCACAGGTATTAAGTATTACCGGCGCACATGCAGCTGATGAAGTGGTTTCTGCTGTGCACCAACACTTACCAGCACCTCATAACCCTTTTCTCGACCTGGTTCCTCCTCAAGGAATTAAATTAACGCCTGATCATTACGCCTATTTAAAAATATCGGAAGGCTGTAACCATCGTTGTACCTTTTGTATTATTCCCTCTATGCGTGGGGATTTAGTTAGTCGCCCGATTGATGATGTGCTGTTAGAAGCAGAAAATTTAGCCAAAGCTGGGGTAAAAGAATTATTAGTGGTTTCCCAAGATACCAGTGCTTATGGATTAGATTTAAAATATCAGGCGCGGGATTGGAAAGGACGTTCCCTGAATACTCGATTTTATGATTTAGCCGAAGCCTTGGGTAATTTAGGTATATGGGTTCGAATGCATTATGTTTATCCCTATCCTCATGTTGATAATGTGATTCCTTTAATGGCAGAAGGAAAAATACTGCCTTATTTGGATATTCCTTTTCAACATGCTAATAGCCGTATTCTTAAATTAATGAAAAGGCCGGC
>CAYYNM010000135.1:2268-9287 GCA_964472945.1 uncultured Methylomarinum sp.
ATATTCCTTTTCAACATGCTAATAGCCGTATTCTTAAATTAATGAAAAGGCCGGCTGCGGCAGAAAATAATTTAGAGCGCATTAAAGCATGGCGTAATGTGTGTACGGATATTACTTTACGAAGTACCTTTATTGTTGGGTTTCCAGGTGAAACAGAGCAAGAATTTGAGGAGTTATTAGACTTTTTAACAGAAGCTCAAATGGATAGAGTAGGGTGTTTTGCTTATTCGGCTGTTAAGGGGGCTGTTGCTAATGGTTTACCCGACTCTGTGCCAGAAGAGCTTAAACAAGAGCGTTTGCAGCGTTTTATGGCACATCAAGCTGTTATTAGTGCAGAGCGTTTACAACGTAGAGTGGGCAAGGTAGAAACTGTTTTAATTGATGAAGTAGTTGCTGAAGGAGCCGTTGCGCGTAGTAAAGCCGATGCACCTGAAATTGATGGGCAAGTATTTATTGATGGAGCAACACACCTTAAAGTGGGTGATTTTGTAGAAGTTAGGCTAGAAGAGGCTGATGATTATGATTTATGGGGGCATTTAGTATAAGTTTATTGGGTCTATGTTCAATACAGTATATAATTGATAAATTTTTAATCAAAATTTCATAAAATCTCACCGGAAAATAAGCATGCTGGGTAAGCTGGTCAAATTAGTTGTTGGAAGTCGTAATGATAGGGTTGTTAAACAGAAGCAGGCACAAATCAAAAAAATTAATGCCTTAGCTTCCGAATATGAAAAGCTGTCGGATGATGAATTAAAAGCAAAAACACAGGAATTTCGTGATCGACTGGGAGAGGGATGCCAACTGGATGATCTTATTCCAGAAGCATTTGCAGTCGTTAGGGAAGTATCGAAACGTGTTTATGGTATGAGCCATTATGATGTGCAGATGATTGGTGGCATGATTTTAAATGATGGCCGCATTGCAGAAATGAAGACAGGTGAAGGTAAAACCTTAATGGCAACATTAGCGGCTTACTTGAATGCTTTACCTGCTAAAGGTGTACATGTTGTGACAGTGAATGACTATCTGGCTAGTCGTGATGCTGTATGGATGGGGAAGCTGTATAACTTTTTAGGTTTAACGGTTGGCGTTATTATCAATGATTTGGGTCATCAAGAGAGAAAAGATGGCTATGCGGCTGATATTACTTATGGCACAAACAATGAATTTGGCTTTGATTATTTGCGCGATAATATGGCGTTTAGTATGGAGCAAAAAGTTCAGCGTGAATTGAATTTTGCTATTGTTGATGAGGTTGACTCCATTCTAATTGATGAAGCGCGAACTCCGCTTATTATTTCTGGCCCTACGGAAGAAGGGACTGAAATTTACCTTAAAACCAATCAGATTGTACCTCATTTAACCGCACAAGAAACTGTAGAAGATAAAGACGAACAAGAAAAAATGCCAGGTGATTATCTGGTTGATGAAAAGAGTAAGCAAATTCATTTAACAGAACAAGGTCATGAGCGAGTTGAAAAGTTGATGGTTGAGCTTGGCATAATGGAGGAAGGGGCAACATTATATGATGCGGCTAATATTCGTTTAATGCATTATTTGAATGCTTCATTACGTGCTCATGTGTTGTATCAGAAAAATGTTGATTATGTTGTCAGAAATAATGAAATCATTATTGTTGATGAAAATACTGGCAGAATGATGACGGGGCGTCGCTGGTCTGATGGCTTGCATCAAGCGATAGAAGCCAAAGAAAGCGTGACTATTAATAATGAGAACCAAACTTTAGCCTCAATTACTTTTCAAAATTATTTCCGCTTATATGAAAAACTGTCAGGAATGACAGGAACGGCTGATACAGAGTCTTTTGAGTTAAATAAAATTTATGGCTTGGAAGTTGTCGTTATTCCAACCCATAGAGAGATGATTCGTGATGATAAAGGCGATTTAGTTTATCTCACTCAAATGGAAAAATATCTGGCTGTTGTTAAAGATATTCAAGAGTGTGTGGAACGCAATCAGCCGGTGTTAGTCGGTACCACATCCATTGAAAATTCAGAAATCATCTCTCAGGTATTAACTCAACACAATATTAACCACGAAGTATTAAATGCAAAACAGCATGAACGTGAAGCACATATTGTTGAAAATGCAGGTATGCCTGGAGCTGTGACTATTGCGACTAATATGGCAGGCCGAGGAACAGATATTGTTTTAGGGGGTAACCTGGATGCTGAATTAAAAGCCTTAGGGGAAGATGCTGCTGAAGCAGATAAAGAAAAAGTACGTGGGGCTTGGTTAGATAGACATCAAAAAGTAATCGATAGTGGTGGCTTACACGTTATTGGTTCGGAAAGGCATGAGTCTCGTCGAATTGATAATCAATTAAGAGGACGATCTGGAAGACAGGGTGATCCTGGTTCAACACGATTTTATTTGTCATTGGAAGATGACTTAATGCGTATTTTTGCATCAGAACGTGTCTCTCGTTTAATGAAATCTCTTGGGATGGAAGAGGGTGAAGCTATTGAACACCCGTGGGTAACACGAGCAATAGAAAATGCGCAAACTAAAGTTGAAGGGCGTAACTTTGATCAACGTAAAGAAATTTTAGCTTATGATGATGTGGCTAATGATCAACGTAAAGTTGTTTATGAACATCGAAATGACTTGATGGCCTCTGAAGACATTAGTGACATGATTAAAGATATTCGTCATGATGTATTGAATGACGTTATTACTAAATATATCCCAGCAAAAACAATGGAAGAACAATGGGATATTCCAGGATTAGAAGAACATTTGAGTCAAGAATATCTTTTAGATTTACCATTAAAAGATATGTTAGATAATGACAAGTCTTTTCAGGAAAGTCATTTACGCCAGTTTGTTGTTGATGAGTTAGAGAATGCTAGTAAAGCCAAGGCGGCATTATCTTCACCAGAAGTAATGCGACATTTTGAAAAATCAATTATGTTGCAAGTACTTGATAATAGCTGGAAAGAACATCTTGCTGCCATGGACTCTTTACGTCAAGGTATTCATTTTAGAGGTTATGCCCAAAAAGACCCTAAACAAGAATATAAGCGTGAAGCATTTGATATGTTTACTAGCTTACTTGATCATATTAAATATGAAGTGGTTGGTATTTTAGCCAAGGTTCAAGTCGCTCAAGAAGAAGATGCTGATGCCATTGACGAGCAAATGCAAGCTCCACAAGAAATGCATTATGAGCATGCAGAAGCTTTGCCTGTTACTGAGCAGCCAGCTGAAATGGAAGTGCCTCAAACCCAAGAAAATCCTGAACAACCTTTCGTAAGGGAAGGTAAGAAAGTAGGGCGTAATGACCCTTGCCCCTGTGGTTCAAATAAAAAATATAAGCAATGTCATGGAAAATTAACTTAATATTTTTTGAGCTTTCATTTATTTTTCATAGCTATATACAAACCGTAGGTTAATTTTATAAATTCCAGACCTAGTCATTTGTAGGGCGGACTTTAGTCCGCATTAACCTAGCGAACTGATTCCATGGTGGGCTGAAGTCCGCTCTACAGTTCATAAGCAGTGATTTGTTGCTATTTATTTTATTTGAAAGAGATAAATTTAAAGTTTATGCACATGATTCCATAAGATTTGGCTTAATGGATTGAGCCAAGTTTAATATCAAATTTAAAATATACAAGCGGTAATTATTATGCCAAATAGAATTTTTGAGAAAAGTAAACCAAAATCAAATATTACAAGTCTTCCTGCTTTAGGAATGGATAAAAAGGACTTTGTAGCTGATTTTAAAAGATATTACAGTAATCGCTTAGGCCGTGATGAACATTGCCGGTCTCCACATTATGCATACGAAGCACTTTCTTTAGCCGTCAGTGATCGACTCATTGAACGTTGGAAAAAAACATACAATACTTATAGAGAAGAAGATTGTAAAAAAGCATTCTATATTTCAATGGAATTTTTGATGGGTAGAACGCTAAGTAATGCAATGTTAAATCTAGGTATTACTTCTTCCGTAGACCAAGCATTATATGACCTTGGTTTAGACTTAGAAGAATTGATTGATAGTGAGCCAGATGCAGGGTTGGGTAATGGTGGACTGGGGCGGTTAGCGGCATGTTTTATTGATAGTTGTGCAACTTTACAATTACCTGTTACAGGCTATGGCCTACGTTATGAATATGGTATGTTCGCCCAAGGTATTGAAAATGGAGAACAAGTGGAAAGGCCTGACCATTGGTTACGTAATGGTAATGTTTGGGAAATTGAGCGTCCAGAATATACAGTACGCATTAAATTTGGTGGACATACTGAAAAACATACTGATGAGTATGGTAGGGAGAAAATTACTTGGGTCAATACCAATGATATTTTAGCCGTACCTTATGATACCCCCATTCCTGGTTATAAAAATGGTACTGTTAATACCTTACGTTTGTGGAAATCAGAAGCGACAGAAGAATTTAACCTTCAAGAGTTTAATGCAGGCCAGTACGCAGAGTCAGTTGCAGAAAAAAATACAGCAGAAAATATTACTATGGTGCTATACCCTAATGATGCCAATGAGAATGGTAAAGTCTTAAGGTTACAGCAACAATATTTATTAGCCTCTGCAAGTTTACAAGATGTGGTGGCTAACTGGGTTGGGCGTCACGGAACTGATTTTACTCACTTTGCTGAAAAGAACTGTTTTCAATTAAATGATACCCACCCTAGTATTTCAATTGCAGAGTTGATGCGACTCTTAATGGATGAACATGACCTAGGTTGGAATGAAGCTTGGAAAATTACTAGCAATACTATGGCCTACACAAACCATACCTTATTGCCAGAAGCTTTAGAAAAATGGTCTGTTGGTTTAATGCAGCATTTATTGCCACGTATTATGGAAATTATTTTTGAAATTAATGCGCATTTTATGGCAGAAGTTTCTGAGCGTTGGCCAGGTGAAACAGATCATTTGAGTAGAATGTCTATTATTGAAGAAGGTCATGATAAGCAAGTTCGCATGGCTTATTTGGCAATTGTAGGTAGCTTTTCTGTTAATGGAGTGGCTGCTTTACATTCAAAATTGTTAAAAGAAGGTTTGTTTAATGACTTTTACCAGTTATGGCCTAATAAATTTAATAATAAAACCAATGGTGTTACTCCAAGGCGTTGGTTAGCGGCTTGCAACCCCGAATTAGCTGAATTAATTACTAAGACAATTGGTGATGCTTGGATAACTGATTTATCTCAACTAGAAAAACTTAAACCACATGCTGAAAAACCGGCTTTCAGGAAAAAGTGGTTTGCATTGCAGCAATCAAGTAAACAACGTTTGATTGACTATAAGACAGAAGAATTAGGCCGTGATTTAGGTTTAACGGTTGATGCCTTGTTTGATGTACAAGTGAAACGAATCCATGAGTACAAACGTCAAATATTAAATGTGCTTCATGTTATTCATTTGTATAACAGAATCAAGAAAGGGGATACTAAAGGCTGGGTTTCTCGTTGTGTATTGATTGGTGGTAAAGCAGCCCCTGGTTATGCAATGGCTAAGAAAACTATCAAGCTGATTAATAATGTTGCTAATGTTATTAATAATGACCCTGAGGTAGGTGATAAACTGAAACTGGTTTTCTTACCTAATTATAGGGTTTCTGCTATGGAAAAAATTTGCCCAGGTGCAGATTTATCTGAGCAGGTTTCAACAGCTGGAAAAGAAGCATCAGGGACTGGAAATATGAAATTTATGATGAACGGTGCTTTAACTATTGGAACATTAGATGGTGCCAATGTTGAAATTCGTGAAGAAGTAGGGGAAGAAAACTTTTTCTTATTTGGCTTAACTGAATCTGAGGTTGAAGAGTTAAGAACACACTATAATCCTTGTGCAACTATTGAAGCAGACGAAGATATAAAGGCTGTAATGAAGCTGCTAGAGTGTGGACATTTTAATCAATTTGAGCAAGGTATCTTTGATGATATTATTGGTTCACTGAAAAGCTCTGATGATCCCTGGATGACTATTGCCGATTTTCGTAGCTATATAGATGCACAAGAGCGAGTCAGTGAAGCATATAGAGATAGAGAACATTGGACTAAAATGAGTATATTAAATACTGCAGCAAGTGGTAAATTTTCTACCGATAGAACTATTAGTGAATACGCTGATGACATCTGGGGACTAACAGCCGTTGATCCTTCTAAATAGGCGATAATTTTAGTCTAATATTTTGGGCAGTGAGACTATAGGGTAAACGGCTCTTGCTGGGCTGGGAGTTTACCAATAAGTTAAGAAATAAATGGTATTTTGTAGGAGCGGCTTTAGCCGCGATGTCACGGCTAAAGCTGCTCCTACATAGATACAAAATTGCAAAACATCTTACAAACCATAGTTTATGAATTGTAGAGCGGACTTCAGTCCGCCATAGAGTGAGTATTTATAGGTTAATGTGCGAACTAAAGTCCGCTCTACAAAAAAGAAGTTATCAGTATGCTTAATATTGTTTTATACCAGCCAGAGATTCCAGCTAATACAGGCAATATTATTAGGCTGTGTGCCAATACTGGTGCACAGTTGCATTTGATTCACCCCTTAGGGTTTGAGCTAGATGATAAAAAACTTCGTAGAGCTGGGCTTGATTATCATGAGTGGGTAAATGTACATCAATATGCATCATTAGCTGACTTTATTGAAAAGTTTCAACCTACACGGCTATTTGCCTTAACGACTAAAGGTACAACTAATTATTCCAGCGTTACCTTTCAGGATGGTGATGCATTAATGTTTGGGCCTGAAACCAGAGGGATTCCTGAAGATTTTTTGTATCAGCATGATAAAGCTTTAAAATTATATTTGCCAATGAAAGCCGAAAGCCGAAGTTTAAACCTTTCAAATACTGTTTCTATTGTACTGTTTGAAGCATGGAAACAGTTAGGCTTTGAAGGGGGAAAGCTAAAATAAGGTAATACCCAACAAAGAACCCAATGTCATTCGCTTAAACAAAAAAACAATTAAAAAAATAAATAACACTTTAATATCAACCATTTACTAGACATTTTTTTAG
>CAYYNM010000136.1:0-9268 GCA_964472945.1 uncultured Methylomarinum sp.
ACTCAAAAGGGCTTTCCCTCGCGACGGTTTCTATTCTCGGACAGCCTCCTAGCAGGAGAGGGCTAAAAGCAAGATTTTTTGTAGCTTAAGTATTGGCTGAGACTTATGGGTAATCAGGTATATTTATGCAAAAGCCCAAAACAGATTTTGTTCAAATTATTTAAAGTTAAAAATGTTATTTCATACACGTTCTAAGATAAGTTTGAACACTTGCTTGTCTGCTGGAAAGAGTAAAATATAAAGATACTCAAACTAACATAAAGCGTTAAAATAAATTATTATTATCTTAATCTTAATTACGCACACCTTACATGTCTGTCAGTTATCACTTTAAAAGTATTATCAAGCCACTATTGATAGGGTTGCTTATGCTTAATTTACTTATTGTGGCGATGGCTAGTTACATGCTTGACTATAGTAAGCAGAGGGTTGAAGCTCATGTAGTTACAGATACTCATAATCTAGCTGAGACACTAGAGCTTATTATTACCGGCATAGTGGATAAGATAGACCTGACTCTACAAGTTAGTGCAGATCAAATCCAGCACATGAATAGTATGGGAAATGTTGGTGATTTAGAAATTAATACCTTCCTGGCCTTGCAATTACAACGTAACCCTGATTTGGCGATGATTAGGGTGACAGATAAAGAGGGAGATGTAAGCTATGGCCTGACTCCCTTATCTGTTCAAAAAAACATCAACCAATCCACACAAATTTTTTTTATCACACATCGCAACTATACTGATGTGGGCTTATTGATTGGCAAACCCGTATTTGGCAAAATCAGTCAACAATGGGAGCTTCCTTTTTCTCGGCGGATTAATAATTCAGATGGCTCTTTTTATGGTGTGGTGTATGGCATGATTAAGTTAGAGCATTTTCAGCAAATATTTTCATCCATTAATGTTGGGAGCAAAGGACTAATTGTGCTTCGAGATAACGAGCTAGGTTTAATTAAGCGAATCCCAGCAATCCAAGGTGCAAATGGAGTAATTGGTAGTAAAGCAATATCTAGCCCAATGAAAGAGGCTCTAAGAAAAAATTCTCTACAAGGTGCGTATATTAGTGGGGCCACTAGCATTGATGGCGTGAAGCGTAGTGCTAACTACATAAAATTCAGTAAGTATCCTTTTTACATTACAGTAGGACCTGCCACTGAAGAATACCTTGCTGACTGGTATCAACAGGTGCGAATAACATTGGCAATGGTGCTTGTCTTTATTTTATTGTCAATCGCTCTGGGTATTTTCTTGATTCGATTGCTGCGTAGACAGCAAACCGATGAAGTTAAGTTACGGCAAAGTGAACAGCAGCTCACTTTTGAGCATAATCAACTACAAACACTGATTAAAACGATTCCAGATCCGCTATGGTTAAAAGATGTTAATGGTGTCTACCTTTATTGTAATCCAAGTATTGAAAGTTATTTTGGTGCCAAAAATGGAGGTGTTGAGGGTAAAACAGATTATGACTTTTTTGATAAGAGGCAGGCAGATGCTTTTAGAGAAAGTGACAGGCAGGCTTTGCAAACAAATGATACATTAAGGTATGAAGAAAAAGTTGTATTCCCAGGAGGGAGGGTAGAACTCTTTGAAAAAACCAAGTCTTCAACACGAGACCCTGAAGGAAATATTATTGGAGTTCTCGGTATCAGCCATATCATCACTGAGCAAAAAAAACTGGAAGATGATTTGCGTAAAAGTGGAGAGCATTTTCGAGGTTATTTTGAACAAGCTATGGTGGGCATGGCAACGACCAGTCTTGAGAAAGGCTGGATAAACGTTAATGATGCCTTATGTAATTCTCTGGGCTATTCTCGTGAGGAGTTGATGCGTTCCACCTGGCCTGAACTAACCTACCCAGAAGATTTAGCAGCTGATACCGTCCAATTTGAGCGAATGTTAAATGGCGAAATAGAAAATTATGCAATGGACAAACGCTTTATTCATAAAGATGGACATCTCGTTTATACACGACTTGCAGTAAGCTGTGTGCGAAAATCAGAAGGTAGTGTTGATTATGTTGTCGCGTTAGTAGAAGATATTACTGAGCGTAAACTGGTTGAATTACGTGAAAAATCACGTGCTCATGTATTAGAGCTTATTGCAAATGATAGTTCTTTACCAGAAGTCCTAGAGGCTATTATCCTTAGTATTGAGCAGGAAAACCCAGAGATGCTATGTAGTATTTTATTACTAGATGAAACCGGTCAACAGCTATTAAGTGGAGCGGCACCTAGTTTGCCTGACTTTTATAACACAGCTATTGATGGTATTAAGATTGGTGTGGGTATTGGTTCATGTGGAACAGCCGCCTTTACTAATAAGCGTGTTATTGTTGAGGATATTCAAAACCACCCCTATTGGGCCGCATATAAGAACTTAGCAACTAAAGCTGAATTAGCGTCATGCTGGTCTGAACCCATACATTCTACATCTGGAAAAGTACTCGGTACCTTTGCTATTTATCACCATGAAACTCACCAACCCAGTAAGGATGATATAGTCTTAATTGAACAAACAGCGAGTTTGGCAAGTATCGCAATTGAGAAAATTTACGCCGAAGATAAGCTCAAGTTAGCGGCTAGTGTATTCACCCATGCTTGTGAAGGGATTACCATTACTGATGCAACAGGTATCATTATTGATGTTAATGATACCTTTACAAAGGCAACTGGATATAGTCGAGAAGAAGTTATTGGGAAAAATTCAAGAATACTTAAATCGGATAGACACTCATCTGAGTTCTATGCTGCGATGTGGAATTCCTTATTGGAAGAAGGCTATTGGTATGGAGAAGTTTGGAATCGTCGTAAAAATGGTGAAGTGTATGCTGAAATGAAAACCATCAGTGCAGTACGGGACACACTAGGTGTCACTACACATTATGTCGCTTTATGTACCGATATTACCCATATTAAAGACCATCAAGCTCAATTAGAACATATTGCACATTTTGATATACTGACAGACCTTCCTAACCGCTCTTTGCTTGCAGATCGGTTAAACCATTCCATACTGCAATGTCAACGTCACCAACAGTCACTTGCGGTAGTGTTTCTGGATTTAGATGGTTTTAAAGAGGTGAATGATAAACATGGGCATGATGTGGGAGATGAACTGCTGATTATAATTTCTCGCTGTATGAAAGAAGCCTTACGTGAAGGTGATACTTTAGCCCGTTTTGGTGGTGATGAGTTTATCGCTGTATTAGCTGATTTAGCCAAAATTGAAGATTGCGAACCCGTATTGGAACGGTTATTAATTGCGGCATCTGAACCGGTAACACTAGCTGAAACAACATTACAGGTCTCAGCCAGCATTGGCGTTACAATTTATCCTCAAGATGGTCAAGATGCAGACCAACTAATACGGCATGCTGATCAAGCAATGTATGTTGCTAAACAAGCAGGTAAAAATCGTTATCATTTGTTTGATACCGAACAAGATGATGCCGTTATAATTCAGAGAGAAAATATCGGTAATATTCGTGCAGCACTCCAGAGACAAGAGTTTGTGTTGTACTATCAACCGAAAGTTAATATGCGAACAGGGAGGGTCATAGGGGTAGAAGCCTTAATTCGCTGGCGACATCCTGTACGAGGGTTAGTGCCTCCTGCTGATTTCTTACCGGTGATTGAAGGTCATGATATTAGTCTGGAAATTGGTGAGTGGGTCATTAATATGGCACTGACACAGATAAGCCAATGGCAAATGCTGGGGGTTAATCTCCCTATCAGTGTTAATATTAGTGCTTATCAACTTCAGCAAGCTAACTTTGTAACGCAACTGGAAGATCTATTGGCAGCACATCCAGATGTATTGTCTCGCTATTTGGAATTGGAAGTACTGGAAACCAGTGCGTTAAGTGATATTGGTCATGTTTCTACTACCATGTGTGCATGCCGAAAATTAGGGGTGGAGTTTGCATTAGATGACTTTGGTACGGGTTATTCATCACTCACTTACCTTAGACGTTTACCTGCAAGCTTAATAAAAATAGACCAAAGTTTTGTGCGAGATATGTTAACTGACCCAGAAGATTTAGCAATAGTTGAAGGGGTAGTGGGACTGGCTAAATCCTTTAAACGTGAAGTGATTGCTGAAGGGGTGGAAACTGTTGAACATGGTGCAGCACTATTGCAATTGGGATGTGAATTAGCGCAAGGCTATGGGATTGCTCATCCCATGCCTGCCAATGATATTCCTATATGGTTGAAAGAATGGAAGCCTGATGAATCTTGGGATATTTAAGGGTTAGATTAGTGGCGATTTTCTTTTATTGACTGAAATTAACTCGTTATTAAAAAAGTATAGCAATATCGATAATGTTTTTTATCGCGTAAAAGGTTATCATTCGAATATTACTCTGGGGAGATAAGGAAGCATCAATGAAAAAAATAATAAAAGTTAATCAAATATTAATGGCTGGTGTTACTAGTTTATTTTTATTGGCGGGAACTGTACAGGCTAAATCTGATATGCATCAGTTATATGAGGATAACTGTGCAAGTTGTCATGGTTCTGATCATGGCGGTTACCTTGCTCCTGCAATAAATTCAGAGACTTTAAAAGGACGTAGCCCTACAGCATTGCGTTCACTTATTATGACAGGCAGTTTTGAAACTTTAATGCCTCCATTCTATGGCCGTTTAAAAGATGCTGATATTCGTCAGATGGTTAAATACCTGCAATCAACTCCTAAGCAAAGTAATCCGCCCTGGACGATTAAAGATATGAAAAAATCTTTAAAAATCTATGTTAAGGATGAAAGTACATTACCTTCAAAACCTACTTATCAAATTGATAGTATGGATGATTTGATCGGGGTGGCTGCTCGAGGGAAATATGGCCGAGGGAGTGGATCTAAAGCTATCTTTATTAATAGTAAAACGCATAAAATTGTCGGTGAGATTGATACCGGAACAGCTGCTCATATCATTGATTTTGATCCCGCTAACTCTCGTTGGGCTTATGTAAAAACAGATACAGCTGAAATTTATAAAGTTGATTTGTTCTCCATGAAAGCTGTCAGAAGTATCAAAACGGGTTATAACGGCCCTGCATTAGGTGTGTCGCGAGATGGTAAATACCTGATGGCTGGCTCTTTTGTGCCGCATAATGCCGTTATTTTAAATTCTGATTTAGAACCTTTAAAGCTTTTAGAACTAGAGGGTGTTAACCCAGATGGAAAAATGGTGAGCTCTGATTCTGGGATGATTATTGGTACACCTTTTGCCGATATTTTTGCTATTGCATTAGAAAATGCGGGGCAGGTGTGGATAGTTGATTTGAAAGAGGGCTTTCCTATTACAAAAATCAAAAATGTAGGTCGCCATTTACATGATGCCTTTTTAACCCATAAAGGCCGTAAATTAATGGTTGCTTCTTATGATGACAGTATCGTAGCGGCTATTGATTTAAAAACGCGTAAAATTATTAAAAAATTAAAGGCAGGTTGTGTTCCCCATGTTGGTGGGGGTGCCGCAGTTAAAGTTAATGGTCGTACTTTAGGTTTTGGGACTAACTTTGGAACCTGTGATAATAATACAGTAGTGAGTGTCTGGGATTTAGATAAAATGGAGCTTGTTAAACAAGTTCCCGTGTCTGGTGGAACCGAGTCACCGGCGGCTCATGCCAATGCACCTTATGTTGCAGTGGATATTATCACTAAAGATAGGCGGGCCCGTACGATTCAGTTAATTGATAAAAAATCATTAAAAGTTGTTAAAACACTAGATGTTGGAGGGCATGCTTACTTTCCTGAGTATAGTGCGGATGGTAAATTTTTATATGTCAGTGCTGGCTATGCGGGAGATGAAGTTGTTGTTTTTGATTCTTTTAGCTTAAAGAAAGTTGCTTCAATACAAATGGAAAGCCCTGCGGGTATATTTTCACGAGGTCGGGTTAAGTATATGACGCGTGGATTATCACCAGATGAAATGGAGTAAGGCTATGAAGTTGTTATTTATTTTTGTTTTTTTATTGAGCATTTCCACGGCTCAAGCTGCCAGCATATACGCAGGTAAGACAAAAGCTGCTGCTGTCTGTTCACAATGTCACGGTGTGCGATCTACTAGTGCTGAGGCTCCTTTTCCACCTCTTGCTGGACGGGATAAAGAATATCTGAAAATGGCACTTAAACAATATCGAAATAAAACTCGACTCTCAGAGATAATGAATAATATTGCAGGGTCTTTGACAGATAGGGATATTAATAATATTGCTAATTATTACAGTCGACAGAAGTAAATTGTTTTCGCGATCTACGACACTGCTACTAAGTTAAGTCAATTTATGTAGGATGTGCTGAGGAACGAAGCGCATCATTTGCAATTGTTGTGCTTCCTATCGTCAGCATACTCTACTTATTACCATTAACTTAATGGCAACGAGGCTCTGTGTGTAAATTATTGTGAGCTGCCTAAGCCTCTTGTCTCAAAGGATGAAGAAAAATTGATCAAAAATATGTTAAAGCCAATAGACAAGCCTGTTTTATATATTCTATTTTGTGAAAATGTTTAGCTTATTAGACAAACAATTACTAAATAATTTTCAGCAAGATATTCCTTTGTCAGCAACCCCTTATCAGGATATGGCTGAATCTTTAGGTGTGACTGAAAATGAAGTTTTATCTGCTTTTAAGAAATTGCAAGAAGATAAGTTTATTACTCGTATTGGATCAGTTATTGCTCCAAATCTGATAGGCGTTAGTGCTTTAATTGCTATGGCAGTCCCTGAAAATCAATTACAGCAGGTTGCTTCAATTATTAATCAATACCCTGAAGTTAATCATAACTATGAGAGAGATAATCGATTTAATTTATGGTTTGTATTGATTGCTCAAGATAGCGAAAACTTACAAGCCGTAATGATGGATATTGAGCGTCAAACAGCTTATAAAATGCTGTACTTACCGTTATTAGAAGACTACTTTATTAACTTGGGTTTTGAGATAGATTTTAATGATTGATGATATTAACCGTTTGTTAATTGAGCAATTACAACAAGGTTTGCCATTAGTTTCTCGACCTTATGCTGAAATAGGAAACAAACTAAACTTATCGGAAGATGAGGTTCTTAAACGTTTGGCTAAATTGAAACAACAGGGGGTTATCAAACGCTTAGGTGTTGTGGTTAATCATCGGCGTTTAGGGTATAAAGCCAATGCAATGGTGGTATTTGATGTAAATGACAGTTTAATTTCTCAAATTGGGGGGCATATTAGCCAATTTGATTTTGTAAATTTATGTTATCAGCGTCCCCGTCAAGGCGAGCTGTGGCCCTATAATTTGTATTGTATGATTCATGGAAAAAATAGAGAGGCTGTTTTAAAGCAATTAGGATATTTAATTGAGATGTGTGGCTTAAGACAGTGTAAAAAAGAAATACTGTTTAGCAAGCAATGTTTCAAACAACGAGGTGCCCTTTATCAAGTTAGTTCAAAACAACTAACCGTGTTGAGTAATGGATGAAGTAGATAAACAAATTATAAACCACCTACAAGGTGGTTTTCCTGTCTGTGATTCACCTTACCAAGTTGTTGCTGAACAATTAGGCTTAACTGAGTCTAGTTTAATCAATAGAATAAAAAGGCTATTGGATACTGGCTTACTTTCCCGTTTTGGGCCTTTATTTCATGCAGAACAAATGGGGGGAGCCTTAACTTTAGCCGCTGTAAAAGCACCTGAACAACAATTTGATCAAATTGCTGACATCATTAATTCATTCCCGGAGGTCGCACATAATTATGCACGTAGTCACGAGCTTAATATGTGGTTTGTGATTGCCACTGATTTACCTGAACGGTTGTCAGAAGTTATTGATGAAATTCAACAGCAAACTCAATTACATGTTTATAACATGCCTAAAATAAATGAATATTTTGTTGGCTTAAAATTGCAGGCTTGATTGTGGATGATTTAGACCGTCAAATTATTTCTGCTACTCAAGCTGGACTGCCTTTAACATCACAACCTTATCAAAAAGTTGCTAAAGAATTAGGTATAACAGCTGAACTATTGATGCAGCGGATTCAGTTAATGCAACAGCAAAAAATTATTCGACGGATTGGTGTGATTCCTAATCATTATCGCTTAGGCTATAGCTTTAATGGTATGACCGTGTGGAATATTGTGGATGAGCAAATTGATGCGTTAGGAAAGCAGGTTGGTGAGTTAGATTTTGTAAGCCATTGTTACCATCGGCCACGACATAAACCCGAATGGAATTATAACTTATTTGCCATGGTACACAGTAAAACAGAGAAAGGCGTAAAACAGCAGATACAAATTATTGCTGAGATATTAGGCCAATATAATTTAGGGCAAGATGTTTTATACAGTACACGGATTTTAAAGAAAACAGGTTTAAGAATAGGGGAAAAGCGTGTTTAGGTTGAGCCAATATATGCGAGAAGTTTTAAATCCAACGCCCTTAAAACCCATAAGACAACCCTCTGGACCTGTTGTTATCTGGAATTTAATTCGTCGTTGTAATTTAACTTGTAAACACTGTTATACCACTTCAGCCGATATAAAATTTCCTGGAGAATTAAGTACCACAGAAATATATAAAGTAATGGGTGATTTAAGAAACTTTAAAGTACCGGTACTTATTTTATCCGGTGGGGAGCCTTTATTGCATCCAGATATTTTTGATATTTCTTATCGTGCTAAAGAAATGGGGTTTTATTTAGCACTATCGAGTAATGGTACCTTAATTACGCAGAAAAATATAAGCCAAATTGCTGAAATTAATTATCAATATGTGGGGGTTAGCCTTGATGGAATAGGGGAAACTCATGATAAGTTTAGGCAAAAAAAAGGTTCATTTGTTAAATCTCTGGCTGGAATAGGTTTATGTAGGGATAATGGTATAAAAGCTGGAGTTCGTTATACGTTAACCCAAGATAATGTTGAAGATTTTCCTGCCATGCTTAAATTGATGGATAATGAGAATATTGATAAATTTTATTTATCACATTTAAATTATGGCGGTAGAGGAAACAAAAATCGAAAATCTGATGCTGAGTTTGCAATGACCCGTGAAGTAATGGATCAATTATTTGAACAATGCTTACAGTGGGAAAAAAACGCTGTAGAAAGAGAAATTGTTACAGGAAATAATGATGCAGATGCCGTGTACTTTTTACATTGGGTCAAGCGTAATTATCCGGATAAAGCTGAACATATTCAGGCAAAATTACAACAATGGGGCGGTAATTCATCAGGTGTTAATGTAGCAAATATAGATAATTTGGGTAA
>CAYYNM010000137.1:0-9245 GCA_964472945.1 uncultured Methylomarinum sp.
ATGATATTTAATTGTAAATGACACCCAAAACCTTCCAAAAAAAGATTCTTTTATGGTTTGATTTGAATGGTAGAAAAAATTTACCATGGCAAATAGAAACCACAGCTTACCGCACATGGCTGTCTGAAATTATGTTGCAACAAACCCAGGTTACAACAGTAATTCCTTACTTTAACCGGTTTATTCAAACCTTTCCAACTATAAAAACCTTGGCTGAAGCCCCACTAGATTCAGTATTACAGCACTGGGCTGGACTAGGTTATTATGCCCGAGCAAGGAATTTACATAAAACTGCTATTATTATCAATAAAAAGGCAGCAAAATTTCCAGCCGACCTGGATGGGCTTATGGCTTTGCCAGGAATAGGCAGGTCTACAGCAGGGGCTATTTTAAGTATTGCCTTTAACAGTAGTCATCCCATTTTAGATGGCAATGTGAGACGAGTACTGGCGCGTTATTATGCAATTTCTGGCTGGGCTGGAAATAGTAAAATCAGTAATGAGCTTTGGAAAATTAGCAGTCGCCTCACGCCAGTTCAACGTTGTGCCGATTATACACAGGCAATGATGGATTTAGGGGCTACTTTATGCACGCGGAGTAAGCCTCGTTGTGATGACTGCCCGATAAAATTACATTGTTTAGCAAGAATAGAAGATAAAATTAAGCAGTTGCCAACTCCCAAACCAGCAAAGCCCTTAGTGGCTAAAAATATTATTTTTGTAATTTTTACAGACCAAAATCAGCAAATTTTATTAGAAAAAAGGCCACCTACAGGTATATGGGGAGGTTTATGGAGTTTGCCCGAATTTGATGCAATGGCTGATATTGAAACATTATGTGAGCAAAAAAATATCACTATAAAAGCAATAACTCAACTGGATGAACAGAGGCATACTTTTTCTCATTATCATTTGGATTACACCCCGATTAAAGTAGAAATAGAAAACCCTACTAATAATGTGATGGAAGCAAATCAGTCAGTCTGGTATAAATCGGATCAGATTAATTCATTAGGACTTGCAAGTCCTATAAAAAGACTTTTACAAAATCAATAAAATAGAGAATATTATGACAAGAATGGTTAAGTGTTTAAAGCTAGGGGTGGAGGCAGAAGGTTTAGTTTCAGTTCCTTTCCCCGGCCCCAAAGGGCAGTTTATTTATGATAATGTTTCCCAGCAAGCCTGGAAAGAATGGATGAAAATGCAAACAATGATTATAAACGAACAACGTTTAGCAAGTTTTGACCCAAAAGCAAAAAAGCTTTTAGAGGAAGAGCGAGAAAAATTTTTATTTTCGGGTGATTTTGAAATGCCTGAAGGCTATGTACCTCAGAAGGGTTAAGAGCAGGCAAAAGACAAAAGGAAGAAAGTAGAACTTCCTCGTTCCCACGCGCTGCTGCGTGGGAACTCATGCTCAACGCGGTTGCGTTTATGGAACAAGAAAAAAGCGACTATCAAAGTAAATCTTTCCCCCTAAGTAAGCTACCTCTTCATAGAGTCAAAAAACTCTGCATTAGTCTTAAAGTCTTTTAACTTACCTAATACAAACTCAGAGGCGGACATCTCATCCATAGGTTGTAATATCTTGCGTAAGATCCAGGTTTTTTGTAGTTCTTCAGGGTTGACTAAATAATCTTCGCGACGGGTGCCTGAACGGTTAATATTGATTGCAGGGTAAATACGTTTTTCGGCAATTTTTCTTTCAAGGTGTAATTCCATATTACCGGTTCCCTTGAACTCTTCGTAAATAACCTCATCCATTCTAGAGCCAGTATCAACAAGTGCTGTGGCAATAATGGTCAAGCTTCCACCTTCTTCGATATTTCTTGCTGCACCAAAAAAACGTTTAGGTTTTTCTAAGGCATTTGCATCAACACCACCTGATAAAATCTTACCAGATGATGGTGTTACCATATTATAGGCTCTTGCTAAACGGGTTAACGAGTCTAACAAAATAACTACATCGTGTTTGTGCTCGACTAATCTACGTGCTTTTTCAATCACCATATCAGCAACCTGTACATGTCTTGATGCAGGTTCATCAAAAGTACTTGAAACCACTTCACCTCTTACACAACGTTGCATCTCCGTTACTTCTTCAGGTCGCTCATCTATAAGCAGTACAATTAAATAACATTCAGGGTTGTTTTCCGCAATGGCATGAGCAAGACTTTGCAGAATCATTGTTTTACCCGCCTTGGGAGGAGAAACAATTAATCCACGCTGACCTTTACCAATGGGGGCAATTAAATCAATCACTCGACCTGTAAGGTCTTCACTTGTCCCATTACCCTGCTCAAGAATAAATCGTTTGTTAGCAAATAAAGGTGTTAGGTTTGAAAAAAGAATTTTGTGCTTGGCATTTTCTGGTGCTTCGAAGTTAATTTGTTCAACTTTAAGCATTGCAAAATAACGCTCATTATCTTTAGGTGGTCTGATTTTTCCACTAATTGTATCCCCTGTACGTAGACTAAAACGTCTGATTTGGCTTGGAGAAACATAAATATCATCTGGACCCGCTAAATAAGAACAGCCTGGAGAACGTAAAAAACCGAAGCCATCCTGCAATATTTCTAATACACCATCACCAAAAATATCTTCGCCGCTTTTCGCTTGTTTTTTAAGGATAGCGTAAATAACTTCCTGTTTTCGTGCTCTGTTTATATTTTCGATATCTAGGGATTCGGCAATAGTTACAATTTCGCCAATTTGTTTTAGTTTTAATTCGGACAGATTCATATATTATGAGGATTTCAAGAAATGAAAAACGGTAATAACCGTTAAATAAAAGATAATGGTGCGGGAAAAATAGTTGTGTACTTTGACGCTCTGAGTTGAGCTGATGAAGAAGTATAGCTTATTAACTAGGTGTGTGCAAACTTTTTTATTATGCCAAGTTAAATTAATTAAAAAAATAAATAAAGTGATAAAGCTTTCTTGGCTAAATCACTTTATTTTCTAACAAACTCAGATATTGCTATCAATAAAGTCTGCTAACTGTGATTTAGTTAAAGCACCTACTTTTGTAGCCTCAACTTCACCATCTTTAAAAATCATTAACGTTGGAATGCCACGGACACCATAATGCTGAGGTGTTGCTGGATTGTCATCAATGTTTAATTTTGCAACGATTAGCTTACCCGCATATTCAGTAGCAATTTCATCAAGTACGGGGGCAATCATTTTGCATGGGCCACACCATTCAGCCCAATAATCAACTAATACAGGGCTTTCTGACTTAACAACTGACTCATTAAAATCAGCATCCGTTACATGAAGGACAGAGTCACTCACGTTATTCTCCAAAATTTTTAAAAGCTAACTATAAAATTGATTGCAATAAGTTGTCAATCAATTTCAGACAAATGCATTTTTACGTTATCCTATGCAGTATGAATAAAACGCATTTAACGAAAACACGATTTAGTAATTTAGAGTTATCAGACTCCATTATCAAAAGCCTAAAGCAAGCTGGTTATACAGAATGTACCCCCATTCAAGATAAAACTTTACCACTGTCTTTACGTGGAAAAGATATTGCTGGGCAAGCACAAACAGGGACAGGAAAGACGGCTGCTTTTTTATTAGCAACCTTTCAGCATCTATTAAACGATGAAAGTGAGCAGATAAAAAACCCAAGAGCATTAATTCTTGCTCCCACACGAGAACTGGCTATTCAAATCCATAAAGATGCCATGCTACTTGGCAAGTTACTTAAATTTAAATATGCTTTAATTTATGGTGGCACTGACTATAAAAAGCAACAAGATTCACTTAAAGGCAGTGTAGATATTGTTATCGGTACGCCTGGCCGCGTTATTGATTTTCAGCGCCAAAATTTGCTTACCCTCAACAATATTCAAGTCACGGTAATGGATGAAGCCGATAGAATGTTTGATTTGGGTTTTATTAAAGATATCAGGTATTTATTAAGACGGATGCCTGAGCCTGAAAAACGCTTAAATTTACTGTTTTCAGCGACTTTATCATATAAAGTAACTGAATTGGCTTATGAGCACATGAACAACCCTGAGCTAATTAAAATCGAGCAAGAAGAGGTTACTTCTAAAGCGATTAGCCAAAGCGCATTTTGTCCAGCAAATGACCAAAAAGTGCCTCTATTACTAGGGTTGTTAAAAAAACATCAGCCAGAAAGGGCAATTGTATTTGTTAATACTAAACGCTGTGCAGAGCAGTTAGATGGCTATTTACAAGCAAATGGTTATAAAGTGGCTGTGTTAAGTGGTGATGTACCACAAGAAAAAAGGCAACGTCTGCTCAATGACTTTCAAGAAAACAAAGTGAGCCTAATGATTGCAACCGATGTTGCAGCCCGAGGTTTACATATTCCAGCTGTTTCACATGTTATTAATTATGACTTGCCACAAGATGTTGAAGATTATGTCCACAGAATAGGCCGTACAGCACGTTTTGGCTCCACCGGTATTGCTTTCAGTTTTATTTGTGAGGACTATGCCTACTCTATGCCAGATATTGAAGATTATATTGGTGAGAAAATTAAGGTTAGCCCCATTACAGAAGATATTTTAGAGACTGATATTAAGCCACCCGCAAAAAGGGCTCCACGTAAAACTGGTTATCAAGGTAAAAAAATACAATCAACCAATACTAAAAGACCCTATAAATCAACAAATAATGCTAAAGGGGCAGAGGTTAAAGTTCCTGTGTCGGCAGTAAGTAAGGTATCAACTCCCGAAAATCCTCAATAGCAGTAAAATCATAAATTTCTCTTTTTAGTTGCTGTGAATCAGGCTTACTAATTGAAATTAAATGTTGAATGCCATAAAGCCTGGCTGATTTTAAAACAGCCAGGCTATCATCAATTAATAGTGTTCTCTGCTTATCAAAAGCATGCTGATTATCTAATTGAGACCAAAATGCCTGGGTTTCTTTAGCCGAACCATAATCATGTGAACTAATGATTTGATCAAAAAAAGGAGTTAAACACGTTTTACCCATTTTCAAGTCAAGACTTGCTCTATGAGCATTAGTAACAAGAATAACCTGCTTAGAAGACCGGCTAAGGACTTCTAAAAACTCTGTAACATGTGGTAACACACTAATTAACCCGGAAATTTCAGCCTTGAGTCCCACAATATCAAGCTTTAAAACATCACTCCAGTAATCAAGACAATACCATTCAAGCTTGCCTTCCATTTCCTTAAACTGCGGTACCAGTTGTCGTTTTGCCTGTTCAAGAGATAAATTATTTTTTTTCGCATATCTATCTGGCACAAATTCTAACCAAAAATGATTATCAAAATTCAAATCCAGCAGCGTACCGTCCATATCTAATAAAACAGTATCAATATTATTCCATTTGAGCATTTCAATATTTTATAAATTGTAGAGCGAGCTTTAGCCCACTATAAAGACAAAGTTTATATATTATTACGAACTAAAACCCGTTCTACAAGTTTAAGCCTCAATTTAATCGCCATCTAAAAAACTATGTTATATAACGACATAATGTAAGTCATATAACCTAAATTAAAAATATAATTCTTGCTCTACCTGACAGGAAATATGCAAAGAGTAATGATTTGCATTGATGGCATAGAATCTGCTTTTGTTGTTGCACAACAAATTGTTGCATAACAACATAACAACAAGGGTTTTTATGAATTCAAAATCAACTTTAACACTACTCTGCTTGCTTCCCTGCATGTCAGCAATTGCCGAACCTGAAAAAGATATTCATCATGGTGAGGATATGATTATTACCACCAGCCATATGTTATTTCCTAATACTACAGTAGCTACGCCTAGTTTTAATGTAAGCAAAGAAGATATGGAGAAAACCAACGTCACAAGTTCTGAAGATATTATCAGAATGGCTCCTAGTGTACAGGTAAGAAGGCGTTTTTATGGAGACACTAATGGTGTAACTGCGATTAGAGGTTCCACGAATTTTCAAACTAACCATTTTAATATGTATGTTGATGGCTTACCACTACACAACCCTGTACAAACAAAATGGAATGGCGCGCCTAAATGGAATTTGATAGCACCTAATGCACTAGATTCTGCAACCGTTTTTTATGGTCCTTACTCGGCTGAACACAAAGGGTCATTTGGTGGTACTTTTGATTTAAAAACACGTTTACCTGAAAAATTTGAGATGAGTATGGAGGCAACTGGCATCATTCAGCCTTCCAGTCAAAATGGACGAAAAGAAGAGGTGCTGACAGGTCATAAAGAATTTATTTCCGCAGGTAACCGCTTTGGTGACTGGACTCTTTTTGGTTTTTATAATCACCTGGAAAATGAAGGTCAGCCTCAATCTTTTGCAGCGAGCACTCCGTCAGTGGGAACAACGGGGACTCCTGTGACTGGAGGATATTCAACTAGCACCATTACCGGGACACCCAGCATTATTTCTGCCGACAAAGGGATTAATGAAAATATTACCGATTTATATGAAATGAAAATCAGTTATGACTTTAACCCTGACCTTAGAGCCTTATTTACCCTAGCTCTTGAAGATACAGAAAGAAATAGCCAATCCAGAACTTATTTAAAAGATGCCGCTGGTAATCCATTTTGGGGTAGCAATGTCACCGTAACAGAAAATGGACAGGATTTTACCGCCAACCCTTCTTCATTTGGTAACCCAACCTTAACGGGAAGTGAAAATGAAAGAAAAACCTTGGCTTATGGTTTTAATTTATCAGGTAAATTAACAGATTCCTGGGATATTGATACTACGGCTAGTTTTTTTGATGCTTATAAAGATAGCACCAAGTCATCCGATTTTAGTCAAAATGATCCTCGCTATGCGACTGATAAAAAAGGAGATGTTAAAGACCTTGATGTTTGGTGGGTTGATTATAGTGTTAAATTTGCAACTCAAAGTCTCTTTGGTAGAAATGACCTGGGAATGATGTTTGGTTATCAATTTAACCATTCTTACCTTGATATTAATAAGTATACCGTTGACAGTAATGGTGCAGTTACCAGTAACTTAGAGGATTCTGATGGGGGGTCAACTCAAATGCACAGTGCATTTATGCAAGCTGACTGGGACTTTGTTGACAACTGGAACGTTATGGCTGGGCTTCGTTATGATTACTGGGCAACATCAAGAGGTCATATCAATAACCAGAATGGGACTGGAAACCTTCCTGACCGTGATGCAAGTAGAATTTCCCCTAAATTCTCTCTAAGCTTTACCCCTCTGAATGATTTAACCTTACGATATTCTTTTAGTAAAGCTTATCGTTTTGCGGTAGCTGAAGAATTATTTGACAGTTCCAGCAATACTAATGCCACTAATATTTCAGACCCTACATTAGCACCTGAATCCGGTTATTTTCATGATTTTAAAGTTCGATATGACCTAAATGAGGGGTATACCAGCGTTTCATTATTCTATAATACAATTGAAAATGAGATTATGAATACTCAAACTATTCGTCAAACTGGTGGCCCAAAAAACAGAACGCGTGGAATTGATAAAACTGAAACCATAGGTGTTGAGTTTGTTTATCAACAAGACCATATTATGGAGCTTCCGCTAGCCTTAAACTTAAACGGTACCTGGTTAAATAAAGAAATTAAGGCAGATGCTAATAACCCCGCCACCATAGGTAACGAATGGGTAAGAATTCCTAGATGGCGTGCAAATGGAATACTTACCTATCATACAACGGAATACTGGGATAATATCGCTACCGTGCAATACCGTAGCAAACAACATACAAATGCTGATAATAGCGATTTTGTCGGACATGTTTATGGTGCATCTGATGAATATGTTTTAGTCAACTTTAAATCAGCATTTAAAATGGATGTAGGAAATGATATAACCGCCAAGTTTTCAGTGGGTGTAGACAATATTCTTAACGAAAAATATTATGACTTCCACCCTTACCCACAAAGAACTTACTTTGCAAGTATCGGGCTGGATATTTAAGCAACTATAAGCTTTCACCCCAAAAAGCTCTCTTGTAGGACAAGAGGGCTTTATTGTTTTTATAAAAATAATAAGAAAGGCTTTTGTGATGAACAAATATTTATTTTATATCTCTCTATTGTTAATTAATATGACGGCCTGTTCCACTAACTCGAGAACAGAGCAATCTAGTGCTGGGCAAGTAAACGTGTCAGCAGTAAAGCATAAAATGCATACTCATAACAAATTAGATGGTGTTATCAGTGTTGATATTGTCAATAACAATAATGAACTGCATTTATTAACGGGTAATCAACAGCATGGACAAAAATCACTTTGGTATCAAAAAAGTGCTGATGGTGGGGAGCATTGGTCAACGGCTGTTAAAATTTTAAATGAAGATAACCTTGCGGTAAGAATGTCTCGTGGTAATGACGCTCAAATAACCGCACAAGGAAATACTATTGTTGTAAGCTGGACTCAATACGACCCTAAAAGCCGGTTTCATGCAGGGATAATGCAAGCAGCTCGCTCAACTGATGGCGGTTTGCATTGGCAATACTCGATAGCCCCCCCTGACTGGAACAAAGGTTCTCATGGTTTTATTGATATGAGTGCTGATAAGTATGCTATGCACGCAGTATGGCTTGATAGCCGCCAAGAAAAATCTGCAATTAGTGCAACTCAGGGACTGCGTTATGCAACATCAACCAATGCCGGGTTAAGTTGGCAGCGCAATATAACATTAGATCCTACCTCTTGTTCTTGCTGTTGGAATACAGTCAAAAGTGACACCGAGGGCAATGCTTATGTGTTGTACCGTAATAAACAACCCTCTGATATGTCTATTGGGGTTATGAATAAACAGCAACAATGGCAAGACTTAAATCATGTTGGTGCTTTTAATTGGCAGTTTGATGGCTGTCCACATATAGGTGGAGGGTTGGACTTTCAAAATACAGCAGGTAAAAAACGACTTCATTCTGTTGTTGGCACAGGGCACCCAGATCATTTAGGGGTATATTATCTCTACTCTGATGATGCAGGTAAAAACTGGTCCAAACCTTTACCTTTGGGTACAGAATCAGCTATTCATGCGGATATAGCGGCTCATGATGATGGTAGGGTTGTTGCAGTATGGGATATGATGACAGAAAATGGTTTAGAAGTTTTTATGGCAGAATCTAAAGACCAGGGAAATAATTGGTCGATTTTCAAACAAATATCTACGCCAAATTTAAGGGCCTCCCACCCTCGTATTGTAAAAACTAAAAAAGGTTTTTTTGTGCTTTGGACAGAAAGTAATGGGCAGCAATTAATATTGAAAAGTA
>CAYYNM010000138.1:0-9227 GCA_964472945.1 uncultured Methylomarinum sp.
CTGCGTTGCTCTACCTCCTGCATAAGCAACATGGATGTAGTGAATGCAGATTTGCAGGAGAAAATATCTGTCCATGCAGTCGACCCAATCCTCCCCAGCAAGGGAGGGCTAAGAGAAAAGGCCGTGCACTCTCTGGATTTAGCTGAAACGCATGGGTAATCAAGAACATTATTAACCATAGAGTTCATTGAAAGACTGTGAATTTATTGGCTTTTATTTCACAATCAGTTATTTTTATATCATCCCCTAAAAAAATAAATTGTGGTTTATATAGGCTTACCTGATTATCTATACCTGAATCCGTGACTTCAATGCGGATAACAGGGCTCAAGATATTGGTTTCACAGGGGATTTAGTCAGCTTATTGCTCCTGCATAATCGACATTCACCACATCCATGTGGCTCAAAAAATCTTAGCTTCACCCATAGGTTTAGCGGGTATTTTTTTAACCCCTGTGGAATCAATAGCTTGTGTTCTGTGCCGTGCCGTAGTGAAGTCACGGATTCAGGTATAAGCTTCAACTAAGTTAGAAACTAATCGTATTGTTGTCTTTACTATCCTGACGAGCTATATGCAAGATAAATCACTTATTGCTAATATCTCTTCCTTGTTAGTTTTGGATGTTGCTATCAAGTTAAGAAATAAATGCTATTTTGTAGGAGCGGCTTTAGCCGCGACATCGCGGCTAAAGCCGCTCCTACATAACGAGGTAGAGTTTTCGACTTATTTTTTATTGCCAGAAAGCTGACTGGTTTTATAGCTTATATAAGATACTTGTATTTTGAGCCCGATGAGTAACGGTAGGTTTTGAATGCCTGTTTTGATTTATTCTTTCTTGAGTAAAATGAGCGATCATTTGATCCCAGCTGCTATATTGAGCATAGCTTTTAAAGCCGGCATTTTTACGTTGTTGAAAGATTTCTTTACCTAATTCAATAAGTTCTTCAGGGGTTTTGCCATCAACTTTATCAAGGAAGTCTTTTTTGTTTTTTATCGAGTCGCGTAAGGTCCAGTATGATACTTCAAATTCAATACGTAATTCTGTAGGTAAGCGGTCTTTGATTCTGCTGACTGAACGGTTAGCTGTTTTTAAGCTTCGCCCATTAATTTGGTTGCCTTTGGTGCAACCCATAAGAGATATACAAATAGCAAAAACAAAAGCAGTAGATAAAATCCTCATATAATTAATCCTCAATAGTTCTGGAATAAGTATGTTAATAGATACTTATCCTTTAAAATAAACAAACCTGTTGGTTTTAGGTGTAATGTTTTCAGGTTTTCAAAATGATTTTTGGCAAAGAAAATAGTATATTCTTTTCCAGCAAGCATTTAAACAAAGTAAAATACTCGGTTATTATAAACCCAAGCTCACATTTTATGCTGGAATTTATCCAATTATTAAATCTGCGTTATCAGGCTGTTATTGTAGGCCTAAAAGCCACTGATCCTCAGCTTGCTTTATTTGAACAAAGGCTTGAGCAGTTACTATTTGCAGAAGCTTTTATTAGGAAAGGGATGTTATATGAGTCATCTTCTAAAGTTCCATTACAAGTGGCTATTATTGGTCCTACTCAAGCGGGTAAAAGCTCAGTTGCAAATGTTATTTTAAATACTCAACTGGCAGGAGTTAGTCCTTTAGCAGGTTATACAGTTCATCCACAAGGCTTTTGTCATCAAGTTGGTTTGCAGGATTGCTCAGCTTTGCAAAATTATTTTGGGCGATTTCAGCAGTTAAGTTTGTCAGAGTTAAGCCCTGAGCGACATGATTGTTACTCCTTGGCCGAAGTTGACAAAGAGAGCCCGTTATTACCTCCTTGTGTATTCTGGGATACCCCGGACTTTGATTCTATTGATTCTGAAGACTATCGTGAAGGTGTGATTAGAGCGATTGCTTTGGCTGATATTGTTATACTTGTTGTGAGTAAAGAAAAATACGCTGACCAGTCAGTATGGGAAATGATGTCAACCATTGAAGCATTTCATCAAACGACCCTTATTTGTGTCAATAAATTAACCGAGGGCACTGAAGACCTTATTATTAATTCATTACAAGATAAATGGCTACAAGCTAGACAAGATAATTTTCCTCATGTTATCCCACTACATTTTCAAAAATTAACATCTGCACCTATCTGGCCTGCAACAGAATCAAATCGTTTATTTCAATTACAGAAAACGGTTTCACAACATAGGCATTTTGAATATCAACATAAGCTTATTAATAAATATTGGCATAGTTGGCTGGAGCCTGTTGTTGCAGAGCATGAAGCATTAAGATTGTGGGAGCAACTGGTTGATAAGCATATTCAACAAGCTTTGGATGAATATCAACGGGACTATCTAAATCACCCTCATTACTATGATACCTTTCAGAATGCACTGGTTGAGTTGTTAAACTTACTGGAGGTTCCTGGTATTTCCAGGGTGTTAACAAAGACTCGAAGGTTTCTTACCTGGCCGGTAAGAAAAATTATGAATATAGGTAAGGAATATGCTGGAATAAAAAGTCAGGAAGTAGATATATTAAGCCAAATAGGTGAGCACTTATTAATCACTTTAGCTGACCAGTTACTAGAAAAAATAGATTCAGATACAAAACAAAATAAATGGTGGAAAGATAATTATTGTTTACTCAGGCAAGAAAAGGAAAAGCTAATCAGTCATTATCAACATGCTGTGGATAATTACTGTGAGCTATTTCAGCAAGATGTTGAAGCGACTGCAAATCAACTTTATACCAAGTTATCTGAACAACCTGTGCTTTTAAATAGCCTAAGAGCAACAAGATTAACGACTGATGCTGCAGCAATGGCTTTGG
The DNA here is from genome assembly GCA_964472945.1 of uncultured Methylomarinum sp. GTDB lineage: Bacteria > Pseudomonadota > Gammaproteobacteria > Methylococcales > Methylomonadaceae > QPIN01. Next base: position 2,820 of record CAYYNM010000138.1, read on the forward strand.
TGATTCAAACGGGTGGTATTGGAATGCATGATTTAGTGATTACTCCAGCGATGTTATCAGTGACTTCTTTGTTGGCTGAGAGTGCCATTGGTAGTTACATGGGGCGCGTTGAGGCAGAGTTAAAACAGCTACAATTAAAAACGGTTAAAAAGGATTTGTTCATAGCATGTTTACAGCAGTCATTGTATGCTTTACCGGAGAATATTTCTGATACAAATCGCTTTAATATTTCACCTGAGTTATTAATCAAAGCTGAACAGCAACGTAATGAGAAAAAACATGGCATACGACTATTCTGAGCTACTGACGAACATTAAAGACTGGGCAGTGCAGGCGACTAAAAATGGCTGGATAGAGCAGAAACAAGCTTCATTATTGACAGAGAAACCAGAAAACTTAGCAAATGAATTATTTACGAATCAAAATGAAAGGCCTCTTATTGTTGCTTTTATGGGTGGGACTGGAGTTGGTAAAAGTTCACTCCTCAATAAATTGGCAGGACAAGATATTGCAAAATCAGGGGTAGAAAGGCCTACTTCCCGAGAAGTTACTTTATATCATCACCAAAATATTTCGCTGCGACTGTTGGAGCAAACCTTTCCGTTGCAGAATATTAAAGTTTCTCAGCATACTGACGAATCAAATAAACAGATTATCTGGGTTGATATGCCTGATTTTGATAGTACTGAAGAAAAAAATAAAGCTATTGTTATGCAATGGTTACCTTATATCGATGTACTTATTTATGTTGTGAGTCCTGAGCGCTATCGAGATAACAAGGCGTGGCAATTATTACAAGCTGAAGGGGCTAATCATGCGTGGTTATTTGTAATGAATCAATGGGACCGAGGAGAAGTCTCGCAATATGATGATTTTAAAAAACAATTGGCTAAAGCTGGGTTTGGTCAAGCCATTGTTTATAAAACAATATGTCAAGCAGGGATAAGTAGCGAAGCTGATGAATTGGGTAGTTTACAAGCAAGTATATCCTTATTAGCGACATCTAATGCGATAGAGCATTTAGAAAACCGGAGTTTACAACAAAATATAAAGGCAACTAAAGAAAAATTACAGCAATGCTTGCACCTGTTGGGTGACTCGCATAATTTTTCAGCTTTAAATGAAGTACAAGAGGCAAGGTGGTTAAATACTCAAGCACAGTTAATGCAGGGGTTTGAGTGGCCTATTAAACAATTATCCGTGGCTTTTTCTAGTAAGGGTAATGTAGTGGAGCAGGATAAAATACAATTATGGGATGATTGGGCACAAAGTAGGTTTAATGATTATATTGATGAACTGATTTTGACTGCAGACCAGCAGGAACTACCAACTAAACCTTTAAGAAATGCCTTGTTTAACTGTCGAAGCCAGACTGAAAAGCATATTCAGGTGCAAGCTGAATTGAGTTGCCGTAAAGCTTTGGTAACCCCTGGTAATATTATTCAAAGATCTACTCTCAGAATAGCTAAAATAGCTGAGGTTTTTCTCCCATTAGTTGCAATGGGGCTTGTGGGGTTTGAAGTTTTTCAAGGTTACTATGATAGTGCTATGACGGACCAGGCATTTTTGGGGGTTGATTTTGCAGTTCACAGTACTCTATTGGTTTTTATTAGTTGGTTACTACCCTACTTTATTACAAAAAAATTACAGCCTTCACTAGAAAAGGCAGCATTTAAAGGACTTAATAAAGGGGTGAGGCTGGCGTTAGAAATGATTGATATTGATGTTAAGGCTGCTATGGCTAGATTTAAAGAAAATCACCAGCAGCTTACGGAATCTTTAACTCAATTAGTAAGTGAATGTGAGTTAGATAATGAACTTCAAAAATCAAATGTTACTAATAAGCAATTAGAAAGAATGTTATTAAAGGATTCAAACTGAAGTTACTGCCTCCCTTATTGCTGACAAATATATTTTAATATTTCCACAACTTGTTGTGGATTTTCTGTCACTGCAAGTGCTGTGGTATCAACCTCTTTAAGAGGGTGAGTTAACTCTGGGCTGTGCATGATGATAGTTGGAATACCAAGGCCAGTAGCAATACCTGCATCAAAAGCTGCATTCCATTGTTTGTATTTATCCCCAAACCTTACAACGACAATATCTGAGCGGCTAATATAAGTATTTGTACGCAGAGCATTTATTTTGGCTGATTTATGATCTTTCCAAAAATTATTCGGCTCTTCACCAAGAATGCTAGAACCTATATTATCACTGCTATCATGGTCGGTGATAGGTGTTAAGACCTCAATATCCAATTGATTTTCGGATATACCTTGCTTAATTTGTTCACGCCAATCTGAGTGGATTTCTCCGGATAGGTAAATTGTATAGGACATAATATTTTTAAAGTTTATGGGATGTGCCTGTTGGTAAAATACAGGTAAAATATAAATTATTATCTATTCTAACTGGGTGTAAGTTTAAATGTCAGAAAAACATATTTATAAGGTTGTATTTATTAATAGAGAAGAAGTCTATGAAGTTTATGCTAAAAGTGTTTATCAAGGTGATATGTATGGTTTTGTGATTGTTGAAGATTTTGTTTTTGGCGAAAAAAGTGCAATTGTAGTTGATCCGGGTGAAGAAAAGTTAAGAGCAGAATTTGAGAGTGTTAAACGGTCTTTTATTCCAATGCATGAAATTATTCGGATTGATCAAGTAGAAAGGCGAGGAAGTGCGAAAATTATAGCAACCGAGCAAACATCAAAATCAACTGGGAATGTGTCTTCCTTGTATGTACCGAAGAAAAATTAGTTGCTTTATTGAAAAAAAGAAACAACTTGTTATTCTTAAATTTACCTGGTGACTCATGAGTCATCAGGTAAATTACTATTTTACAACTCTTAAATGAGATCTGCTGGGTTTTTTGTCTTCCGAAGGAGGGGCATTATCATACTCTTCAGGGTCAAACATCATGCCTTTACCATTTTCTTTTGCATAAATGGCTAAAACAGCCGTTGTTGGTGTAACAATATGCATGGCTGCTCCAGAAAAGCGGGCATTAAACTGAATCTCTTCATTCCCAAGAATAAGGCCTTGAATAGCCTCAGGACGAAGGTTTAATACAATTTTTCCATCTTCAATGTAGTCCCTAGGAAGTATCGCTTCAGGATTTTCAGCATCAACTAAAAGGTGAGGAGTTAGTTGGTTATCTATGATCCATTCATAAATTGAGCGGATTAAATAAGGTTTTAATGATGTCATTTACTCACAGGTGCCATTTCTTTTTCTTCTTCACTTAAGCTTAATTGAAAAGCTTCTCTAGCGAATAAACGGTTTGCATAAGCTGAAATTGCAGGGCTTAGCGAATGAATATCAATGCCTAAGCTTGGTAAACGCCATAATAAGGGTGCCATTGTACAATCAATTAATGAATACTCATCACTCATAAAGTAAGGTTGGGATTCAAAAACAGGCGTTGCCGCAATAAGGCTTTCTTTTAGCATTTTTTTTGCTCTGGCTGATTTTTTTTCACCAGAGTTTAAAATTTCATCTAAAAGTTGGTACCAATCTTGGTCGATGCGCTTAATTAACATGCGTGAATTTGCCCGTGAAACGGGGTCCATTTGATGTAAAGGTGGATGCGGAAAGCGTTCGTCTAAGTACTCCATAATGATTCTAGCATCATAAAGCACTAAATTGCGCTCAATTAAAGTTGGCGAAATACCTGTGGGGTTAAGCTCTAGTAAATCTTCTGGAGGCTCGGATGAGTCAAAAAATTCAATATCTGCTGTAACGCCTTTTTCAAACATGACCAGTCGTGCACAGTGACTGAGGGCACAGTTTGATGTGGAAAAAAGAGTCATTACCGATTTGCGAGAAGTGCTATTTGTCACGAAACACAGCCTATTTAGTGAGTTAGAACCTGAATTATATCATGTTATTTTTTGGTTTTATGGAATTGTTCTATTGATAACGAGAAAAATGAGTTTTAATTAACTGAATAGTGGACGTAATATTGATTTCTAGTATATTTCGTAACTATCTTATGTACGAAATATACTTCACGCGGTCACGACCGCGTGAAGTATATACTAGGATTTTCAGTGTTTGTTTATAATAAAGGCGCAATAACAAGTGAAACAATAGACATTAATTTGACCACAATATTTAATGATGGGCCGGAAGTGTCTTTAAATGGGTCACCAACTGTATCGCCACAAACAGCCGCTTTATGTACGTCTGTCCCTTTACCTCCATGCGCGCCACCTTCAATTAATTTCTTTGCGTTATCCCAGGCACCGCCAGCATTAGCCATAAATAAAGCCATTAATACACCAGAAAGCAATGAGCCCGCTAATAAGCCACCTAGTGCTTCTTTGTTAAGTAAAAAGCCAACTAAAACAGGGGTAGAAACGGTCACTACGCTAGGTAAAATCATTTCTCTTAAAGAAGCTTTTGTTGATATTTCAATACAACGCGCTGAGTCTGGTGGTGTAGTACCCTCCATTAAACCAGCAATTTCACGAAATTGACGGCGAACTTCTTCCACCATATCTTGAGCGGCTTTACCAACAGAATCCATGGTCATTGCAGCAACAAAAAAGGGAACACAACCGCCAATAAATAGACCTATTACTACTAAAGGGTCTAGTAAATCAATTGCTTTTAAATGGGCGGCGGCGGCATAAGCAGAAAACAAAGCTAATGCAGTTAATGCGGCTGATCCGATAGCAAAGCCTTTACCAACAGCAGCTGTAGTATTACCAATCGCATCTAATGAATCTGTAATTGCTCGTGTCTCAGGGCCGAGTTCTGCCATTTCACTAATGCCACCTGCATTATCTGCAATAGGGCCGTAGGCATCAACGGACATTGTGACGCCCGTTGTTGCTAACATACCTACAGCAGCGATACCAATACCGTATAGACCCGCAAAATGGTAAGACACGTAAATAGCAACACAAATACCTAGGATAGGGAGAATAGTTGAACGCATACCAATACCAAGGCCCGCAATAATATTTGTTGCGGGCCCAAATTTAGATGCTGCAGCAATTGCTTCTACAGGGGCTTTAGAGGTGTAGTAATCAGTGACCCGTCCTATAAAAATACCAACAGCTGTGCCGCCTAGTAATGCGTAAAAAGGTCCATTAATAGAGGTGACTTGCCCATTTATATTAAATTGGATTGCAAAGGCTTGGATAACCATAAATGCCAGAGCTAAAAATATTAAAGCTGAAATCCAGGTTACACCCTCCAAGGCATGTGCCGGGTTGATGTTTTTTAGTAAACGCATGCAGAATATACCGACCAAAGATGCAATTAAACCTACTATAATAAGTGCGATTGGAAGTAATAAAGCATTGCGTTGCATCGACATATCAACAAAGTTTGTTGCTGCAACAGCGATGGCAATAGTCGCAACTACCGAGCCAACATAAGACTCAAAAATATCAGCCCCCATCCCCGCCGTATCGCCCACATTATCCCCTACATTATCGGCGATAGTTGCAGGGTTACGGGGGTCATCTTCAGGGATATTTGCCTCAACTTTACCGACTAAATCGGCACCAACATCTGCTGCTTTAGTATAAATGCCACCACCAATACGGGCAAAAAGGGCAATAGATGAAGCACCCATTGCAAAGCCACTTAAGGCGGTATAATTTGTTACGCTAGAGGCGTCAACTAAAGTAAATGCGATTGAAATTCCAGTAAGCCCTAAAGATGCGACAGCAAGCCCCATCACTGATCCTCCTCCGAATGCGACCATAAGTGCGGCCTCCATCCCCTCTTTATTAGCGGCTGCTGAAGTGCGTACGTTAGCTCGAGTGGCTGCTTTCATACCAAAGAAGCCAGCTGACATTGAGCAAGTGGCACCCCCTAAAAAGGCATAAGCTGTGGTATGGCCAATCAAGAAAAAAAGCAGTGAGGCAACAATAACAACGAATATTGATAAAATTTTATATTCGGCTTTTAAAAAAACCATAGCACCATCATGAATAAGTTCAGAAATAGCCCCCATTTTTTCAGTGCCGATATCATGAGATAAAATACTACGATAAATAAGGTACGCAATAATTAGCCCGGTAATGCCAAAAAATGGACCAATAGATGCAAAAAGATCAATAATCATTAAAAGCCTCCAAATTGTTATTATTTTGTACCAATAATGCTATAAAAATTTGATTTATGCTACTGTTTTTTAAAAAAGGATATTTAGTACTATTGGCTATTCCCAAGTTAAAATCAAGAGAGTTATTTTAGTGTCTTATGAATTCGGGGCGGAGCAATTTAAAAAGACAGAGGTTATCATTCGATGTTCCAGTTTTTAATTGTTGCTTTTGTATACTGCTGAAAAACAGGGTGATAGAGAGAACCTTAGTATATTTTTCAGGTAGTGGGTGGAACTTGTAGTTTTTTGATATAATGAGATTCTATGCCATGTTATCAAAAAATACA
>CAYYNM010000139.1:0-9210 GCA_964472945.1 uncultured Methylomarinum sp.
TGGTTTTTAGTATTTTCTGAATTCAAGTTAAAAAAACTGGAACATCGAGTTATAGACATCTCCAAAAAAATAAAAAATTGAAATAAAACTGAATTTCCATCTTGAAGAGTTGAGATGTAAGACAAAAAATTAATTTTTTGTCACTGAATACAAACAACATCTAAATAACTAGAAAAATCAGGAACAAAAATGGGAAAAAATATTTTATTTATCATGACTACTGTCACCCTTTTGTCAGGCTGTGCAACTATTCATAAAATGAGTGCACCCAGAGACCAAGCCTCAACACAAACAAGACAGGTAAAAAAGCAAAAACAATACGATAAATTAGCGTATCAAACCAGTGCTTGGCTTGGTGAGTCGGTTACTATTCAGTCTGTAGATAAAGGTATTTTTAGCACTGACTTTATCGCAGTAACAAAAAAGGGTAAAAAAATATCTTGCTTTTATGGTGGTTATTTTGGCTGGAAAATATCCAGCATTGTCTGTGGGGGTAGAGGAAACCCATTATTAAATGCTGCGGGAATGAGGTAGATAATATCTATCAAGTATTTCTACCGTAGAGACAAAAAATTAAAATAGCGCCACTAGAAAGATGATTGTGGAAGCTAATCTATAAAAAATAAAACTGAGGTGATAAAAATGGAAAAATTACAAAAAATTCTTGGCAATACAATAGTCTTCGTTGGCCTTTATATAATCTTTATGATTCCGACTTATATACTCCCTTATATGGGTTCAAATTCATCAGTGATAAATGCAGTGGGTGCTTCACATGGTATGGGCATGAACCCTGCCTTTTGGCTTCATCTTGCTTCACTTAGTGTCTTGCTTGTTATTGCATGGATTAGAGGCGCAAATATTGATAAAAAATGGTTAACAATATTCCCAGTCTTAGCATTAGTTTTTGACCTATTTCCTGGGCTGAGCAGTATTCCATTAGTCCCTACCGTTATGCATTTATTGGTAATTATTCTTGGCGTTGTGGGTACAAAACAAGTGCCATCTGCTAACACTTAAGAAAGTAATAAAATTTTGGGTGGGTAAAGTGAGTTTGCTATCCACCCACTATTTACAAATTTATTCTTAAGCTTGTAGTGCTGGATAGCTATACTAATCTTGCAAAAATAGTACATAGCTAATAACCATAGAAAAATGGAGTATTCAAATCATGAATAGTATTATCACTCTCTTAACTCAGACCTCAACAATTTTTATGGAAATAAGCAGTAAGTCCTCTAAGTACAAGTGCTTTATCTAAAATTGGACGTTTTTTATTTTCCAATATTCATATAAAATTGATTTATATGATATAAATATTTTTATACTGAGTGAAATTTATACAAAATGTCCAAAAAAATCACTGAATTTAAAGATAAGTGTTGAGGTCTGTAACTATAAATAAATCAACAATTTTTAGTAATAAAGAGAGTGAAAGAATTATTTTTCATAGCTATAAACTTTTCACAGCTTGAAAATTGTAGGGCGGACTTTAGTCCACAATCATTGTCATAAGTTGCTTTTATGGCGGACTGAAGTCCGTCCTACAACGTTTCTCTTATTTTTTTTCTGATTTATCATCGAGCTGTTTTTTCTTGGCTTCGTCTATTTTTTCTTCAACAATATTTTTCACAGAAAATGCTGATTTTTTTACCGAAATAGCTGATTTCTTAACAGAATTTGTCCCAGATAAAATAACTTCCTGAAGTGCTGCAGAATCATCTCGATTAAATACGCTGACTTTATTGGAAAAATCTTCATCATTAATATCAAAATAGGGGGCGGTATCAAATGATAGTTTTGATGCGATTAAAACAGGAGGAAAAGAATTTCTATAGCTATTATAGTCTTTAACTCTGGCATTATAAGCCTCTCTTCGCTCAAGGATTGATTCTTCAATGCCTTCAAGCTGAGCCATTAACTGCTGGTATGTTGAGTTTGCTTTTAATTCCGGGTAATTTTGAGCAAGAGATAATACATTTTCTATTGAACCTTGGTTTGCAGATAAGGTTAGATGCGTTAATTTTTCATGATCCCCATAGCCTGAAGCAATATCAATAATTTGATTTGCTAAATCGACCCTCTTTTTTAATGATGCCTGCAAATTAGAAAGATTCTCTCTAATAGCTTGCATAAAAGATTGCAGTTTATTGTAAGACATAATAATCCAAACTAAGATTAATACTACAATGAATATAACTAAATAGAAATAGCTCACAACTTACCTCATTATTTTTTTGTAATTTACATGTTTTGCTAGCAAGGCCCTGCACATGAAATTTTTAGGCTGATGAATTACCGGACCTATAATACATCCAATGCTAATCATTAAGCAAATCTACAGAAAGAGTATTGATATAGAACCTTATAATTACCCCACCTGGTTTTTTATATTCGACCACTATCTAACGAAATATATCATGGTCAACGAGCTTTGACGCTGATAGCTCCGCCGCTTTACTTATTTTAGGCCAAGTATTATTTCCATGATTAATTTTTTTTATAACTTCATTCGATGCAAAGAACCGTTCAGAGTTATAAAAAAAATCTTCTCCAGGTTCATTTCTTTCGGACAGTTTGATTTTCTTACTTCTCTGTTGCCAGCGGCTAACATCTTCTTTTGAGGTATTAAGCTCCTGCATAATTTTGGTTATTGAATGTTTATAAGCATTTATATAGGGTTTAGCATCTCTGAGGCGGCATGTGCTCCAATTTCGGTTTACTTTGAATAACTTTTTCCAAATAACAGTAAGGTTGTCAAAATTATCAATGTGCTCAGCTGTTTGCGCTAAAATTTTTCTGGGTTCAAAAGCAGCCGGAAAAAATTTCCCTTGTTTGAATTTGATTTTTTTTGAGCCATTTAGCTGATAAATAGACTTCATGTTTTCATAAAAGGGCTCTTTGCTTTCAATAGATAACGAGTCAATTTCTGTTTTTGATAAGCCTATTCTTTGTAACCATCGAGAAGTGACTACTTGTTCAAACCTTTCATTGAATGATTCTAGGTAATATTCAATAGACATAATAACAGTTGAGTATTCAAAATGGCTTTTTTTAAGAGAGTCAACGAGAAGACTAAATAGGTTGAAAAATTGTTCAGTTTGCCCCCAGACTCCACCAAGTAAATTTTTACCCTCTGGCATATAGGAATAATTAGTATGGTGGGCATCTATATAAACAAAGGTGGCAAAATCAATGGTTCCACCGCAAGAAGTTATGTTACCAAAGGTTGGAGAGCCATGAACCGCATGAACATCAAAATAAACGGCAGCATTTGAGGCTAAATTAGTGACTACCAATTCTAAATAGATAGGTATATCCTGAGCACTAACAGAATAACTTAAAGGTAGCCCCATATCGCGTTTTAAACCATACTCAAAAAGCTTCTTTAGTCGGGTGGCATTATCTGTAAAATAACAATAATGAGCAAATCTTAAGTGGTTTCCTGCACGAACAATAATGGCAGCCTTTTCGTTATCAATTTTGCGTAAAAACGGAAGCTCTATTACCGCTAAAACTCCAACAGCATTGATGCCATTTTGTTTTGCAGCTAAACTGTAAATATATTCATGAACGGCTTCAGTTAGACCTAGCTGACCATCTTTATGACTTTCTTTAGGGTGGTTTAACCATGCTAATTCAGTTGCCCCAGTTCCTTTTAATACCAGGTCTATATATTGTAAGTGGCCAGATTCAAGTTTATTGATGATTTCTCCTGCCCAGACTGCACGCCCATCGCCTAAAGCACTGCCCTCAGATTTATTATCTGAATCTTGATATCGAGTAGAAAAATAAGTTTTAGTTTTTTTATTACTCGCTTTATTATTACTTTGATTAGCATGTTTAAACCAGGCAAAATTTTCCAGCATTATTTGTTCAATTTCCTGATCCGAATTTGGTAGCTGAATATTCAGCTGTTCAGCTAAGTCTTTATTAAAAAGAACAAGGCGTGAGCCAGGGATATGTTGTAGATCTATGTCAATAAAATAGTTGTGCCCTAATGATCGAAAAGAATGCTTATTGGGTGAAATTGAGCCAAGGGAAAGACACTTTTTATGAGTGAATAAAGAAGGTGGTAAGTTAGTCATGTTTATACAAGTTATTTAATTTATTCTCAATTGCTTGAGTTATTTCAGATTTCATATCGGTAAATAGCCCTAGGTGACCACTTTCAAATTCTATAAAAGTGACACAAATTTTATTCTTCTTTAAAAGGTTAACTGCTTTTTTACCCATTGAAAGAGGAATGACCACATCATCTTTTCCATGATAAGCATAAACTTGAGTGTTTGATTTAAACCTACCTTTCCCTAGTTGTTCTTTAGTTAACAAACCTGAAATAGGAAAAATATAAGAGTAACTATCACCGTATTTTACAGCCTGATAGTAAGCCATTGCACCTCCCCCAGAAAAACCGAGCAGAATAGGCTGGTTTACCGTGGAGTATTTAACAGTAAGTTGACTAACAGCTTCACAAAAAGCTTTCCCATATTCTACATATTGAGAGGGTGAATATGGCCAGACCCTACCGCATTCGTGCAAAATTGGACCTTTAAATAAAATAATTCGAGCGCGGACATTAAGCTCGTTCAATACCGTTTCGTAAAAGTTGTCAACGGTATCGCCATCACCATGTAACGCTATCAGCATCGGCAAACAATCAGAATGAGTCGTATTGCCTGAATACCTTATAGTATAACTAAAAGTTAATTTTTTACTTGGCATAATATTCAATTTTGGATATGTTTAGGTTAATATAATGAGCTATAGACTAAGGTGTAAAGGTAACACGAATAGCCTTATATTCATGATACACTGAGAGCACAAAATTTCCCTCCTCCCACTTTCTACACAATTTTGCTAGTAATTTTAAATAAGATCATAAAAGCAAGCTGTGTTATGCCTGAGTAATATGATTCAACAAGACACAGACGACTATCAAAAGATTTTTCTACAAGACACTTCCCTGATGGATGTTCGAGCCCCCGTTGAATTTGATAAAGGGGCTTTTCCTAATAGCCAAAATATGCCTATTCTTAATGACCTACAGCGCGAGTCTATTGGGACACGCTATAAACAACAAGGACAGGATGCCGCTATTGCCCTGGGCTTGGAATTGGCTACCCCCGAGATTCGTAAACAACGCATGGAGCAATGGCAGCAATTTATCGAAGCGCATCCCAACGGTTATTTGTATTGCTTTCGAGGTGGTCTGCGTTCACGTACGACGCAGGCATGGTTGAAAGAACAAGGTTTGGGTTACCCTTTAATTAAGGGTGGATATAAAGCCATGCGGACTTATTTATTGCAACAACTGGAGGTGAGTGCACAACAGCTTCCTTTTGTGATTTTAAGTGGTTACACAGGTTCAGGGAAAACGCGCTTATTGAATAAAACCAGCTATCAAATTGACCTTGAAGGTCTGGCAAACCATCGGGGATCAGCCTTTGGTTATGATGTGCATGATTTTCAACCCACACAAATTAACTGGGAAAATCAATTATCGATTGCCAGCCTTAAGTACCGGCATAACTTTCCACATGCAGGGGTACTTCTGGAAGATGAAGGCAAAAGAATAGGTCGTAATATTTTGCCCGATAGTTTTATCAATAAGATGGCATTGTCCTCCACTGTTTTTCTTGAATGTGAACTAGAACAACGTGTGGCGATTATTTGTGATGATTATATTGATAAAAACTGGCCGCTCTACCAGCAGGAACATCAAGAGTTGGCCAATGAAAAGTTTTCTTCTTTTGTGCTAGATAATCTGGCACGAATACAAAAGCGTTTAGGTGGCACGCGTTATCAGAAAATTAATAGCTCATTTTCAGGTGCATTGAATCATTTGTTTGCAACAGGGGAAAGTCATTTATTTGCTGAGGGTATTCGTCTGTTACTGTTGGAATATTATGATCCTATGTATCAATATCAATTACAAAAAAAACAGTCTAAAATTTTATTTCAAGGGACTGAAGCTGAAATTCTAGCCTGGGTTGAAGAACACCTAAAAACAATGAAGCCATGAAAAGCACGCCAATATTTAAAGACCTTATCTTCGTCGGCGGTGGCCATAGCCATGCGCTGGTTTTACGTAAATGGGCAATGAACCCTCTCCCTGGAGTACGGATTACCTTGATTAGCCCTCAAGTAATGACACCTTATTCAGGCATGCTACCAGGGTTGATAGCAGGACATTATAGCTTTGCAGAAACCCATATTGACTTGGTTAAATTATCTTTGTGGGCCAATATCCGCTTTATTCAGGATAGCGTAACGGCTATTGATGTTGAAGCTAAAACCTTAAGCCTTAAAAGCCGTCCTGATATTGAATTTGATATTGTTTCTATTGATACTGGGTCAATACCAAACCAACAGATCGAAGGTTCTGCTGCATTTTCCACCCCCGTTAAACCTATCAGCGATTTTTACCAGCGTTGGGTTAGCATTCAGGAAAAAGCACAACAAGGTAAGATTAAATCACTCGCTGTTGTGGGGGGAGGGGCAGGTAGTGTAGAAGTTATTATGGCTATTGCCTTTAAACTAAAGCCAGTTAATTCATCAATAGATTACCACTTGGTAACTGCCGCGAATGAAATTTTGCCTGGCTATAATGCCCCCGTCATCAGACGAGTGAAACAGCAGTTTAAAAAACAACAGATTACTATTCATAGTTCTACTCGGGTTGAAAAACTCAGTGAAGGCGTGATTTATGGTCAAAATGCTGAAGTCATTCTTGCCGATGAAGTTATCTGGTGTACTCAGGCTTCGGGTGCAAGCTGGTTAAAGCAAAGCCTGCTGGAATGTGATGATGGCGGTTTTGTAAAAGTTAGGCAAACCCTACAGTCTTTACACTACGAGCACATCTTTGCAGCAGGTGATATTGCAAATATGGTTGCAAATCCCAGGCCTAAAGCCGGTGTTTATGCGGTAAGACAAGCAGAAACACTGTTTCACAATCTACGAGCGGTCCTACTTAAGCAACCATTGCTTGATTATAAACCACAAGATGGTTTTTTAAGTTTACTGGCTTTAGGTGAGAAGAAAGCAACAGGAGCGAAGTCACTGTTCAGTTTTTCGGGTAATTGGGTTTGGCGCTGGAAAAATGCGATTGATGTTAAATTTATGAATCAATTTCATCAATTACCTGTTTTATCAATGCCACCAATAACGGAGCTTAATTCACAGCTTATTGATGAGGAAGACAAATTAGAACAGCATGACCCATTAAAACGGTGCAACGCTTGTGGAGCAAAAGTGGGGGCCAGTGTATTACAACAAGCACTCAATGATATTTTTGGTGCAGCCTATTATCAGCCTCAGGATGCAGTGAAGGTAAGCCATCAGGCCGAACTTATTTACCAAAGTGTTGATGTACTTAAAACACCCATACAGGACATTTGGTTATTTGGAAAAATTGCAGTAAATCATGCCTTGAGTGACTTATATGCAATGAACCTCAAACCTGAGTCGGCTCAAGTATTAATTAGCTTGCCTTATGCCGGTCAAAGTGCACAAAAGAGACAATTAAAAGCGTTGATGCAGGGTATTTCCACACAGCTTGATACCTTACAATGCCGTTTTCTGGGAGGTCATACTTCTGAGGCAAGTGAGCTTTCAGTTGGCCTAGTGGTTAATGGGGTTCAGCAGCAAAACCTATTTAATAAACAAGGCTTAAAACCAGGAGATAAGATTGTTTTATCTAAACTGCTGGGAACAGGTGTGATACTCGCAGCAGCCATGCAAGTCGAATGTGATGGTGACACCTTTAATCAAGCGATTAACTCCATGCTACAGACTAATGCCCAAGCCGCTAAGCTATTGGGCCAGTTAAATGTTCAAGCCTGTACAGATGTTACCGGCTTTGGCTTACTGGGACACTTGCAAGAGTTATGTCTGACTTCAACTTGTAGCGTAAAGCTAAATTTAAATACGATTCCATTACTGCCGGGGGCTGAGGCTTTAGCATCAAAGAATATTAAAAGCAGTCTATATTTCCAGAACCGTAAAGTCTTTGCACAGCAGAGCTGGCCTGATTCAATTACTAAGCAACCGCGATTTAATTTGCTGTTTGACCCACAAACATCAGGCGGCTTACTTGCTGGAATATCTGCCAAAGTATATGCAGATCTTGATAATAGCTTTCATCAAAAGTTTTATACAATTGGTGAAGTGATTGCTAATGATGGTTTACCCCCACAAATTAGAATTGAAGAGAGTTGATATAAAGCAGATATAACCGTGAGTACTTGTTTTTTAAGTGAGTAGTTCGAAGTGTGGACGCATAAAGCTTTACTTTAAGCAATAAGAAAATATCAGCTAAAACTCATCTTCGTAGACTTCTATTAACCTCCCGACGCGAGCACCTTCCATACTGCTACGAACACTAAAAAGAAACGTTGTCGCAGTATTTGTTTCGACACACGACAGAAAGGACAGGCTTATCTCTCCACCCATTATGTCAAGTTGACCGCGTGTTGGGTGACGACAGAGCTGAGTACCAGGGTGTCGGAGAAAATAGTCAGAGGGTCCGAATTCACGGACTACTTGGGTAACCTTGGATTTGCGGAGGAATCGTTTTGTTCTTGTTGTCACTATTCCGCTGTATGCGTGGACACCTGTCACTTCCTTGGGAGCAGTTTTGTAAAGATAGAAGACACAACCAGAAAAATTGCCCGTATAGACATATCCTGGCATATTGACGGCCCCGATCGCGGATACTGAGTCAATAGTTCGAATATCTATACAGTTATTATCCGCAGTGTCATTGTCCACCCTTGTCAGCGTAATAATATTGTCGCCCACGGAGGTTGTTAGACGGAGTTTCGTATAGCAATTTTCTACGACATTGTCGTTCGTAGAAGTTGTTACCATAGAAGAGTCTGTGGTTGAACTATTAAATTTAACCAGCCCTTTAGCAGCTAGGATGGTTTGTATATCTGAGGTTAATAGTGCCATTTATTTGATTCCCTGGTTGTACGATGCATTACGCGAACAGGAGGAGGTGATTCCCACTTTTTTTCTTCAATTTTAAACTGAATCATATATAGTTTCCTCGGCGATTACAATGAAATAAGTTACTCTAGTTATTTCAGAAGTCCCACAAAAGCAGTGCCGAAAAATTGCTATAAATCCAAAAGAGTATCAAGAAATAGGTGGTGGGTCGAATCTGTTGATAAAGCTTATTTTAACAATTTATCCATTATTGGGGCG
>CAYYNM010000140.1:0-9083 GCA_964472945.1 uncultured Methylomarinum sp.
AATTTTAATTTAATAAATTAAGTTTTCGTCGGTTGTAGAGCGGACTTTAGTCCGCTATAGCTCAAAAATACTGATTCAATAGCGGACTGAAGTCCGCTCTACAGGGTTTAAATTAATTTATTCTCTATCTGCGGCTGTATTAGTGTAAATTATGGGTTAACTTTTAGCTTATATGGCAAAGGAAAGATAGATGATTTTATGCAAAAAAATATTAGTTAAGCTATTAATGTTTGTTAGTTTTATAACGATAACTAATACTGTTCAGGCTGAAGCTAAAAAAATGTGTGTTTTTGATTTGCTTGGCGCAAATGGGCCGGTTTATATGCAGATGAAAGACTATAAATCGGCTGCTCTGGCCTGGGATGTCGAGCTTGAACTTAAGCCTTATAGCAATGAGCGAGTGGCGGTAGAAGATTTTAAATCGGGCCTGTGTGTTGCAGTCAGTCTTACGGGTATTAGGGCAAGACAGTTTAATTCTTTTTCAGGCAGTTTAGATGCAATTGGTGCAATACCAAGCTACGAGCATTTAAAAACAGTTATTGCTACTATTAGTTCAAAAAAAGCAGCCAAATTAATGCTTGCCGAGCCTTACGAGGTTGTGGGCATTTTCCCCGGTGGCGCCGCTTATATGTTTGTTAATGACAGGTCTATTGATACCGTAGGTGAGTTGGCGGGTAAACGTATTGCTATTTTAGATTCTGACCCCGCACAAGTTGAAATGGTCTCTTTTGTGGGTGCATCACCTGTTGGCTCTTCTATTGCTAATATGTATAGTAAGTTTAATAATGGATCTGTTGATGTGACTTATGGTCCTGCTGTTGTTTATGAAGCCATGGAGCTTTATAAAGGTTTGAAAGCTAATGGCGGTGTTATTGATTTTTCATTAGTGCAATTAACAGAACAAATACTTATTCGAAAATCTGAATTCCCTGAAGGTTTTGGTCAAAAGTCTCGTGAGTATGCTTTAACTCAATTTGATTCAGTCGTACAGTTAATTCATAAATACGAAAGTAAAATTCCTAAAAAATTATGGGTTACTATTCCAAAAGCTGATAAAGCAGGGTATCTTGAAGTTTTTAGGCAATCGCGAATCAGATTGCGAGATAAAGGTATTTATAATGCTAAAACCTTAAAGTTAATGCGGATGGTGCGCTGTAAAAAAGACCCTCAGCAAGCGGAATGTACTGCTGAAGATAAAGAATAGAGACCAACATTAAGTTAATAAATAAATGGTTTTTGTAGGAGCGGCTTTAGCCGCGATGTCGCGGCTAAAGCCGCTCCTACAGATATACAAAACCATATAATCTGTTAACTTAATAGCCAAGATGTTTTCTATAAAAAAGGCTACAACAGAATGATATGAATTTGAAATGCCTTATTAAACTTCGTAGTTGCCGTGAATGGCTATCAACTTTACCTATTTTTTTTCTCTTACTGTCAGTAATCATTGCTGGTAATGGTGGGCTGATTCATGCTCGCTTACTCGATTTAGGAGAGCTTATTTGGCATGATTATTTTATCCTTAGAGCTGATATACCTACGCCAGACTGTAACCCTAATCCCGATATAGATGCACAATTAAAAAAGCTTGAAGCTGAATCTGCTGATTCTAGTGGAATAGCTAGTTTGTTTGATGAAAGCCCTTTTGACCGAAATGCTGCATTATTGTCATTACAAGGTGCTCGTAAACTCTGTGTAGATAAATATAAAGTGGCCGAGCAAAACCAGGCAAGAATGACGACAGCTGTTGTTGCTTTTCGTACTTTGGAAACAAGTGTTGCTAAATTTAGTTTATATGCTGTTGAAAAACAGCGGATGATATTGCTACTGACTCTTTTTATTTGTGCAGTAACCAGTACCTTAAAGCAGCATCATATTGCTTTTAGACCTATTATCACGCTACAAGATCATTATGTTTCCACTATCGCTCAGTTGAGCGGTAATAGTATTTTGCTGTTTTCAGCCTGGTGCTATAGAAAAGCACTCTATTTGTCTGCCAGTACAGTTGTTCATCCTGAGATATATCTTTTGTTACTGATGGGTTTTGCCACCTTAATTGCGGCTAACCTTTTACAGCTTACTAAGCCTCATTTATCAAATGTTGTGCATACTCATGGGCATTGGTTAAAATCATTATTGACTATTCCCCTGTATATTTTTATGAGTTATTTTGTTGCGGGGTATTTTTTCTTGCTTGAAGCTCACAGGGCTGGCCCTGCCATATTTTTTAGTCTGTTATTTGATCAAGCGGGTCTATTTCTTAATATTGGCTTATATATTTGGGTGGGGATGTTATTAAAGCGCACCCAATTGGGTGATTTGGTCTTTAAGGTTTTTATACCCTGGAAAATGTCAGCAGAGTTACTGGCTTTTGTCGCTATCATTGTTATGGCGGTACCTACTGCATATACAGGTGCTTCAGGTATTATTATTATTGCGATGGGAACTATTGTCTATGAAGAGTTACGCCGGGTAGGTGCGCGTAGGCAACTAGCCTTGGCTGCAACGGCTATGACTGGAAGTGCCGGTGTTGTTCTGCGGCCATGTTTATTGGTGGTATTAATTGCCGCTTTAAATAAAGAAGTAGTGACAGATCAGCTTTTTAGTTGGGGCTTGAAGGTTTTTATGACTACGTCGGTGGTTTTCTTTATTTTTGCATGGCTTAGTAAGCGTGAAAAAATGCATATTGCACCTGTACAACAAGCGTATAAACCATTTTTATTAGCCTTAGTCCCTTTGTTGCCTTATGCGGGTATCGTGTTATTTGTCTATTTTTGTTATTTTTTAATATTGGATGTAAAAATGGATGAGTTTTCTGCACCGGTAATTTTGCCGGTGATTATTCTTGCTGTTATTATTTATGAAAAAGTATTTGTAAAGATGGTGCAAATTGCTGCTTCAGAGCCGGAAGGTCATAAATTTGAATACTCGGTAAGAATGGCATCATCTGAATCCAGTGTACATATTGGTGCTTTATTGATGTTAATGGGCTTGTCTTTTGCTTTAGGGGGTGTGATTGAACGCTCTGGTTTATTAAATAATATACCTGATACTTTTTCTTCAATTTGGCTGGCATTGAGTTTCTTAATTGTTGTTCTGGTGGGTATAGGAATGGTGATGGACCCCTTTGGTGCAGTTGTTTTAGTATCAGGTACCATTGCACAAATTGCTTATAATAATGGTATTAACCCTGTGCATTTCTGGATGATTACTCTGGTGGCATTTGAGCTAGGTTATCTTACCCCCCCTGTTGCGCTTAATCATTTATTAACGCGGCAAATGGTGGGGCATAAAGAAACTGCTATAGCTGCTTTAGAAGGGGATAATTTTTGGTATCGGCATGAGAAAATTTTATTGCCTTTAGTGACCATGGGAACTACTTTATTGTTGGTGACTATTGTGCCCGTAGTGTTTAAATACTGATTCTTCTCACGTTCCCACGCTCCTGCGTCACTGCCATTGACTTAAGGAAAAATCGTAGGATGCGCTGAGGTATGAAGCGCATCTTTGTATCATTGATGCGCTTCCTGTCGTCAGCACATCCTACGTGAAACGCTTAAGTCAATGGCAGTGACGCTCCTGCGTGGGAACGTGGGATAAAATTCACAATTGTGGATGCCAGGAATATATGATGTTTTTATATAAAGTTAGGATATGAATTTTTTCGGTAAAATTGGACATCAATGTATTAAGCTGTTTTTATATGTTATTGATTTAACCTATTTCTTAGTGCATGCTTTTGCTATTTGGAAACCACATCGTAATGTTTATAACAGGGCAGTTTATTCAGTTTTTCTGGATCAGCTTATGTTAACGGGCATTAATGCCACCGCTATAATCTCATTTCTTGCCATGTTTGTTGGTATGGTCATTGCTTCGCAATTGGTCTTTATTATGGCTTCAATAACCGGTGCTAATGATCTTATTAAAATGCTTGCCAGGTTGATATTGAGTGAAATGGGGCCGCTAATTACTGGCTTTGTGATGATTGGTCGTTCTTGCTCGGCTATTGTAGTTGATTTGGGTAATATAAAAATAAGGGGAGAAGTTGCGCCTTTAGAATATTTAGGTATCGATATAAATGATTATTTTGTGCTGCCACGCATAGTTTCGATGCTTATTAGTCAGGTGGTGTTAGCACTTTGTTTTTCAGCCATTATGTTATTTTTTGGGATGCTTTTTAGTGCTTTGATTTATGATTTATCAGCACAAAAAGCCATTATAGAGTTATTAAGCCTGGTGAGTATAAATAGCCTTTTTATTTTTATGCTTAAAAATTGTTTATTTGGCTTGATAATAGGGACAGTTGCCTGTTTTCATGGGCTTTCAGTAAAAAACTCTCCTACTCAAGTGTCTGAGCAAATGCAAAAGGCTATTGTTAGAAGCATTGTGTTTTTATTATTGGTAGATGGTTATTTTATAGTTTTTACTTTATGAATAAAATAATGCATCAAACGGGGATAAAGGCTAATTTAGCCGTTCCGGATACAACGGAAATTGATTTGCCATTACTACCTTTAAGTTGTCAATTAGAATCGTCAACACTAAGCTGTTTAGTTGGGCCGCATCGTGCTCAATTAAGAGCTTATTTACAGATGTTAGCGGGTATTTCAACACCGGCACAAGGTTGGGTTAGTATTCTTGGGCAGCAGATTTCAGAGCTTGATCAACATGGCTGGCAAAAATTTCGCTGTAAGATTGGCTATCTTTCAGGCACTGCACCTTTGCTATCGGTACAGCATGGTTTGATGAATGTTATGTTGCCAGCTCTTTATCATACGGATATATCTTTTCGTCAAGCGGCAGATAAAGCGAGGGCAATATTAACGGAAATTAATTGTGAATTTGAGCCGACAACATACCCTGCGCTACTTAATAGTTTTCAAAGGATACAATTAGCTTTGGCACGAGCCTTGATTCTTGATCCGAAAATTTTGTTTTTAGATGTGCCTTTTAATGATTTGGGAGCTAAAGAGCGTGAGAAAATGGCAAATTTATTGGGTCGATACAAACTGAATCGTACTGTGTGTATGATAGGGGGATTACAGTATCCGCGTTTTTTAGAAACGTATGCGCAGCAGATTATTTATATTTCTGAAAATAAAATTATAAGTTTTAAGAGTTGGGAGTTATTTTTGCAGACGACAGAGCCAGAAATTCGTAATTTATTGAATATTTTATAATGGCCGGATTAGGGTAGTTATTATGAATAAACAAAGTGAAAAGACTGATGAACAATATATTCATCAAATGAGTTATAAGCGGCGAGAACGTTGGGTTGGTTTTTTCGTGTTTTTTGGCTTTGTTTTATTGTTGGGTTTTATCGTTATTAGTGTCAACAATCAGCATTTATTTGAAAAAAGGGTGTTATTTTATATTGAGGTGAATAGTAGCGATGGTATTAGTCCAGGTACTATTGTTACTGCACTGGGGACAGAAGTTGGAAGTGTTGCTAATCTGGCTCTTACTAATGATCATAAAATTAGAGTGGCTATTGAGGTCTATGAAGGGCAACGTAAATTTATTCGAAAAGGTGCGACGGCACTGGTGAACCGTTTGACTAATATTGGTAATGCCCAGATTGAGATAAGTTCTGCATTAATTGAGGCACCAATTTTAGAAGCAGGGGCTACAATCCCTGTGCAGGAAACGCCATCATTAAGTGATTTAGTGTTAGGCATTGCAAATCTGATTCAGCTGGCAAATAACAAGAATTTATTTGATAAAGTTGAAGGTATTTTGCCAAAAGTGGAGAAAACTTTGGCTGATATACATGAAATTGTTGCGCAAATTGCCTCTGGGCATGGTGTTTTGGGAGCCGCTGTATTTGACCAAGGCGTTGAGAAAGAATTAAAAGTGGTGGTAAAGTCAGGTGCGGAAATATTGTCAGAAGCGGAAGGCATTATAAGTGTGGCAAAACAAAGGCTTGTTCAGCTTAAACCGGTTTTGCATGATATGAAATATATAAGTAAAGATGTAAGAGTTGCAGCACAAGGCCTTCCTGAAATGATAGCAGAACTTAATGACATTATTGCTCAAGCAAAAAGCGCACTGGTTTTGATTAATGGTGAATTAGAAGAAATACCAGGTGTTGCTTCAAAAGCCAGGCGAACCTTATACAAGACAGATAAATTAATAGATAGTGTACAAAAAATATGGCCATTATCTACTGATAAACTACCTTCAGAGCATTTAATTCCACCACATTCCAGTTATGATTAAGGGTTATTTAATGCTATTTTGTTTACTGTTGGCTGCTTGCAGCAGTGGTTCCGTCAGCAAAACCACCCGCATTTTGAATGCAGAAAGCTATAGTGAAGAGGCAATTCAGGCTTATCAAAATGAGGACTGGCTAAGTGCGCAACGGTTATTTAATCGGGCTTTATCGCTTTACCAGGAGATGGATAATAGGTTGGCTGTTTTAAGTAGTCATATAAACCTTGTGGAAATTGCTTTAGCCAGGGGTGATACTCAAGTTGCTTATCAGCACTTAAAGTTAGCCGATAAAATTGTAAGCATTGATAAGCTTGAAAATTATCAACCTCGCATTACTTTACTTAATGCCTTAATTCTATTACAAGATAAACAAGTGGTTAAAGCAGAATCACTATTACAGCCCTTATTGCCTGGTTCTGGAGAGAAGGAACAAAAGTGGGTCGATCAAGATGTTCAGTTAGCTGCAATTGCCACTCAAATTGAGATTGCTTTTATACAAAAAAAAGATGAGGTATTTTGGGTGCTTCGTTTTGAGCATGCGCTAAAAAAATTGGCTAATCAACAGCAGGAATTAGTTGGTCGGTTACTGCGTTTTCAAGCTAAGTTGTTATTGCAACAAGAAAATTATGCTGAATCTGCAGATAAGTTACAGCAAGCTTTGGCACTATATAAAAACAACGGATCACGGACTGGTATAGCGGGGACGCTTTTGGAATTGGGTGAGTTATATCAGCAACAAGGTGATAACCCCTATGCGGTAGGTTTTTTTAAACGATCTATTACTGTTTTTCGTTCTTTAGGAAATACAGAAAAGGTTAAAAAAGTAACTAAGGTAAGTCGTAAAAAATAATATAAGTAGCTAACAATATTTATTTTAACACTTGGAAGTGAGGCTTTAGCCTCGCTACTTATCTCCTAGTTCCCACGGTCTCCGTGGGAACTCATGACGCAGCGCGTCACAACTGCATTCCCTCGCAAAGCATGGGAACGAGGTTTGGGGTAATTATTGTGAGTTATACTTAAGATGCTAACAATTTCTAAGCGTAATAACAGGACAGAATGAAATCTCTTTACCCAGCAATAGAACCATTCCATTGTTTTTTTCTAGCAACAAATAGCAAGCACTCTGTTTATGTTGAGCAATCGGGTAATCCACAAGGTGTTCCTGTTGTTTTTTTGCATGGAGGGCCTTGCTCAGGTACCAAACCGGGCCATCGACAGTTTTTTAATCCCAATAAATACCATATTATTTTGATGGATCAACGGGGTTGCGGGCAATCTTTACCTTTTGGTGAAATTGAGCACAATACAACACAGGATTTAATTGATGATATGGAGCAAATTAGAAAGCAACTGGCGATTAAAAAATGGTTGTTATTTAGTGGTTCTTGGGGAAGTACACTTGCTTTGCTTTACGCACAACAACACACAAGTTCTATGTTGGGTATGATTGTTCGTGGTGTTTTTTTAGCCAGACAGAAGGATCTGGATTGGTTTGCAAAGGATGGGGTCGGGCGAATTTTTCCTGAGAAATGGGAGCAACTTATTAGTAGTATTCCTGAGACTGGCAGAGTTGATTGGGTTAAAGGTCTGCATAATGCCGTCTTTGGTGCAGATGAAATCACTCAAAGAAGAGCAGCTATGGCTTGGATTGCCTGGGGTGGGCAGGTGGCACTTATGCAGGATTATCAGGAACAGGATAAGCCCGTACATGTGACGGAAAAAATGGTAAAGCAGGTACAAATGGAAATTCATTATGCTTTGAATAAATATTTTATTGCTGAAAACCAAGTGTTAAATGATTGTGAGCAGCTTCAAGATATTCCATGCATTATTATTCATGGGCAGCATGATTTAGTTTGCCCTATGGAAGCGGGTTTAAGTCTGTATAAATCCTTACCCAAAGCCGAATATATTGTTTTACCCCATGCGGGTCATATTGCCAGTGGAGATGAAATGATCGATGCTTTGGTTGATGCTACTGATAGAATGGTTTTATCTTCTAAGTAGCTAACAATATTATTGATTCAAAAGGTTAAAATAATTTTGATCTTTTTTTATAGTATTTTCTACTAACCAAATAGCTAATGATTAATGACTACATTATTCAAAGCTCTGTGTTCTCCATGCTCTCTGTATCTATTCTTTATTGCGATTTAAAACGACACCGCCCTTTTGTAAGTGCGGATTTATCCGCATTATGCGAATGAATTCGCACCTACAGGTTGGTAATCAGCACTCGCTTTTATCTAATTGAAATGTTGTGGAGCATTCATCTTTTTATGCAAAAGACGGACGATTAGAATACCCCTGTTTGTTTTTTTAAAGAAAATCAAATGTGAACGATGCTGGAAACATAAATAATCAGCACGAATATGCTCAACCTCTAGTCCTAGGTCAGGGTTATCATCCAGTGTTTCAAAGCATTTTTCTAGGGATTTATGGTACTCAAGCATGACATTATTGCCAAAGTTAAGAGCAGAATAATCAAGGATAGAATCTAAATCAGTACTAGCTTTGACGGAGAGACTAACCATTTATGCTGTGTCTTTGTTTGGCATCATTAAGAATATCAGCCATACTGCGGTCAGTAATTCCGCTTTTTTCACCTTCAATAAGCGCTGTACGGAGTAGATCAATTTTATTTTTATGTTCTTGATCAAGGCGGATGAGTTCACGTAGATACTCACTATCATTGCCATATTTTCCAGAGTCAATTTGTGATTTTATCCATGAATCCTGTTGTTCTGTAACAGTGATTGTTTTCCGTTGCATAGGCATATCGAATTTTCCTAGTTACTGTAATCGTATGATTATATCATACCAATATTCATTACTAATCCAGGAATAACTGCAAATAACTGGGG
>CAYYNM010000141.1:0-9066 GCA_964472945.1 uncultured Methylomarinum sp.
TAATTTTTTGCCGCATTATAAAGTACTCGCTTTTCAAAGCCTTGATGGTTTAATACTTGCATTTCTATAATAACGAGACTACCGTCTTCCAACTTTGCTTTTACATCAACAAAACTATCTTTCATCCCCTTCAGCATGGGAATATTATATGGGTCAACTATTTCTAAACTTTTAATTTTTAAACCCTGATTAAATCGAATAACCGCATTTAAAAAGCTTTTTAAAATATCATGACTTTGACGGCTACCAAATACTTTCTTAAAGGCATAATCGGTTTTAACATCTAAAAATCTCATACTTTATTCTCTTGGTTTCTGACTTACTATTACACAATGGGAATTACTTAAAATAATCCTAATAATATTTGACATTGTACTACGCAATAGAGGAAACTGGAGTAGAAAAAAAGGGCAGGAAATCTAATTCAGTATTATGGATCGCTGGTGCATTCAAGTAGGGTTTCCCTTTGCGACGTGCGTAACAACCTGGCTGTTTCTTATAGAAGCTTAATACGCATCTGGGTCATGGAAAACCTTAAAGAAAGTCATAAAAATAATTTTAAGATCTAAAATAAGGCTCCAGTTTTGAATATAGCTTAAGTCATAAGTGACCCGTCGCTCCATTTTCTCCAAGGTATCTGTTTCACCTCGGCAACCGCTTACTTGAGCCAAGCCTGTAATACCGGGCTTAATTTTATGCCTTAGCATATATTGAGATATTTCTTCTCGATACTGCTCATTATGTGCTACTGCATGAGGACGGGGGCCTACTATAGACATACAGCCTTGCAATACATTAATAAATTGAGGCAATTCATCTAATGAATATCTTCTTAAAAAAGCACCATAGGGTTTGATTCTGGGATCATCACGGGTCGCTTGTGTTACTTTGGCACCATTTTCACAGACTGACATGGTTCTAAACTTCCAGACATTAATCTCACCCCCATCAACCCCATAGCGTTTTTGCCTAAAGATAACGGGGCCTGGTGAACTTAGTTTTACACCCAGCGCAATAAATAGCATGGGAAATGCAATTAAACATAAAATAATTGCTGATAATACAATATCTTCAAAACGCTTGAGCATACCATCTAATGGCTCTTGATCAAACGGTGAGCCATATATACTAAAACAAGGAATCCCTTGCATCATTACACAACGAGAACTAACTAGATTAAAAGCAAATAAATCAGGCACATAAAATACATTCGCTGTCGTATTTCCCAGCTTTTCTAAAATCTCTCGTACTCGATTTTCTGCGGCCATTGGCAAAGTAACGTAAATGGTATCCAGCTTACCCGAACAGGCATCTTCATAAAGTCGTTCCAGGTTACCTTGCAGCTGTTTTTCATCACAGTTTAATCGTCGCCCTTTCTCCAGTTTGCGGTCATCATAATATCCCACAAATTTATAACCCAAGGCTGGCATTG
The DNA here is from genome assembly GCA_964472945.1 of uncultured Methylomarinum sp. Classification (GTDB taxonomy): domain Bacteria; phylum Pseudomonadota; class Gammaproteobacteria; order Methylococcales; family Methylomonadaceae; genus QPIN01. Next base: position 1,433 of record CAYYNM010000141.1, read on the forward strand.
ATGAAAAAGTATTAACTAGACGGTGGCCTAAGGAATTTGCTCCTACAATACCTACGGATAAGATATGGCACTTGGCAGGACGTGCAACTCGAACCAAATAGTAATAAGCAGAATGAAAGAAAATCAACAGCACCATCGCCGAAATTGACCAGACACCTATAATTAATCGAGAGGTATCAATAGCAGTATGAGTAAAAAAGAATAACAACATCATGGTGACTAAGGTTAGCATCCACGAGCCAACAATACGAAACAACTGACTGGATAAGCGAGAACCACGCCAGCTATTATAAACCTCATTATATTCAGCAAAAAATTGAAATAACAATAAACCAACAAATCCATAGCTCATATAAAGGTTATTCCAATCATACTGGGTTGACAGGTATTTATTTAACATAAAAACCGATAACCAGAGTGATAGCAATACGATACAACTATCAATCACTCTAACCAATGCCTGTTGTTTGCTTTTATGTGGGCGCACAAAGGAAGAAAAATTTGAAGCCTCTACTGTAGCTTGTTTAAAAGCAGAGGGAGGAGACAATGATTCCGACGTAGATGCGTTGTTTTCTATTGAGTTCAAAATTTTATATGGTGATTAGCTAGAGGAGGCATTCCAATTGCCTTGGATTAAAATCCATCTTTCATTATTAAAACATTAAGCTCGTTTGCGACTAACACCCATAAGGCCAGCTAAAGCACTACCAAACAACCAGACAGCGGCTGGAACGGGAACAGCAGATACAGGCGTAATTTCAAGAGATAAAGGAGCTCCTGCCATTGTTCCACCACCAGGTAAACTATGACCTGTCATACAAAACTGCCCCATCATTCCACCTGCTGTACAGTCAGCGTAGACCATATCACCAAGAACACCATTCATTGTTGTTTTATCAAAAGCAAATGTAAAATAAGCATTCCCTATTGGTGTATTTCCATCGGCAGGTATCCCAAACATGACTCCATTACCATACTGTGCAGCGGCACCGGTCAGATATCCCCCCCCAGAAAAAACATCTGTAGTAGCTTTTAAAAATACACTGGCCGTTACGATATTGCTATTAACACTTTGTGCTAATTGATTATTAAGATGCAAAAGAGGAAATGTATTGGAAAAATCTGGATTAATATTATCGGTTGAATACATAGTTGAGTTCATAGTGCCATGTAAATTCGTTACTGAAGCACCATCCCATTCGAAACTACCATTGAATGTGGTATTAGTCGGTTGTGTCTGTGGCTCAAAAAAAATGCCTGTTACGTTATAAGAAGCAACAGTGGCCTGGGCAATTGAAATATTTGTAATCATTAAAATTAATACTGCCAATACCAGGGTTGCTTTCATACCTTGAATAGGTTGCAATATTTGATTCATTAACTAAATTCCTTAAATGTAATATATTTACGCTTGCAATGACCACGCTGGATCATACGCCCCCCCCCCAATACAGGTTTCTATATTGGGGGGGGATATAACTTATGCAAGCATTCAGAACGCGTGCAATTTAAGATCGTTCTATCATTAACAAACCTTTACAAAGAACTATTCGTTCATCCTGAACTCACAAAAGGCAAGCCTGTCTTAACAGTCTCTTTGTTAACGAAACAACCTTCAGCCAGGTTAAGCTGGAAGAACGTTTTTACGACGGTTAGCACCGAATAGGCTCATTAGTGCCCCACCAAATAACCATGCAGCTGCAGGTACTGGTACAGCAGAAACAGCTGCTTGAATCAATAGGCTATTAGGTGTTCCACCCATCATTGTGACGCCATTCTTCTCACCACCCATACATACATTGCCCATCATCATTAAGCCAAGTGTTGAACAGTCACCATAAACCATATTAGTAGCAAGAGCACTCAGAGGTCCAGCTGTAGCATCAAACGTTAACTGAAAATAAGCATTGTGGTTTGCTGTATTTCCATCAGCAGTAATGCCCATCATCATAGAGCCAGGGTTACCATAAGCCATTCCATTACCAGTAATATAGTTACCTGTTGTATTTCCAGCCCCATTACTGTATACATAATCAGAATTGACGGCAAAAATACTATAGCTTTGCATTCCTGCGGCATTATTCAAGCTAGCACTAGCATCAACTTTAAAATTCTGATCTAAAGTTAAATTTGGAGTAGCTGTTGATACAGCCATTGATGAGTTCATCGTCCCCATAAAATTAGACATTGTATTAGCAACATTATCCCAGTCAAAAGAACCAGTAAATAAAGTCATGTTAGCCGCTTGAGGCTCATTAAAATCTGCAGTTACGTTATAAGTTGTAACTGCTGCTTGAGCCATAGAAGCGCCACCAAGCAATAAAAGTGAAGCAGCCAGTTTTGTAGTTAGATTCATTATTCTAAATCTCCTTAAAGTTTTTAAAGTTAAAAAAGTTTTAATTAGGCAATACAACAGTTATAGTTAGCTACAACGGTCCTCCATCACCAAAGGAGGCAGCCTGGCTATCTGCTTTTAAACAGACCTTGGCTTTCCGGCTCCGCTTTACAACGGGTGTGGCTAAATCGGTAAAAAAATATTATTCCCATATAGGCTAAATTTCTCCAAAAACATCTAACAACCAAAGTGAGCATCATTACCTTCGTATTTTAGTAATACTTTAGGTTTAATAAGTTTTTTTACGACCTCAATAAACATAAAGCATGTTTTATGCCATTTCTTATCTCACGACCTATATTTTTATTGAACCCACCTCACCTATGTCTTTAAAGTTGTTACCTATATCTATAGACATACAGCCACTTGATTCTTTTATAGTTAAAAATATGTGATATGCCCCACCTTTATGCCATATAACCTGATTTTAATAAATTTTGAGAAAATAAAGATATACCTCCCTCCAATACATTGAAGAGATCTTTAGCAACAGAGAAGGAATATTAAAATTAGGACAAGGTACAAAAAAGGCGTAATAAACTATTAGCTTATTACGCCCTAAACAAAACAGATAAAACTATTAATAATTTGGTTTTCACTTGAACCTGAATCCGTGACTTCAATGCGGATAGCAGAGCCCAGTCTATTGGTTTTACAGAGGATTTAGTCAGATTATTGCTCCTGCATAATCGACATTCACCACATCCATGTGGCTCAAAAAATCTTAGCTTCATCCATAGGTTAAGCGGGTATTTTTTTAACCGCTATGGCATCAATAGCCTGTGTCCTGTGCCGTAGTGAAATCACGGATTCAGGTTTAATTTATTTAACAGTTTTTTTGCCTGTTCAATTTCATTAAAAGTTTCGTTGGAATCAGCCAAAGAAAGAGCTCTTTTTACCTCGGCTTTACTCTTTTCAATTTCACCTGCAGCATAAAAAGCTTCAGCAAGATGGTAATGCATCGCAGCATTATCTTTTACACCGGCAATAGCTTTTTGCAAAATAATAATCGCTGTTTTTATATCGCCTACTTTCAATAGCACCCAACCATATGTATCTAGCCAGAAAGGGTTATCTCTACCCATTCCTTTAAAACCTTTCACAAGCATTAAAGCACGCTTTTTACTGGCGTCATCTGCATTAAAAGTGACCAAGATATAAGCTAAATTATTGACTATTTCCAAACCATCAGGGAAACGCTTTATCAAGCTATCGTAAATTACGATAGCTTTGTCAAATTGCTTTGTTCTCTCGTATTGTTTAGCCAGCTTCATTAGCAGTTCTGTATTATCTGGTATGGACTGCAAACCCAACAAATAGGTTTCTGTTGCCTCCTCACTTTTGCCTTGTTGTAATAAAACAGATGCTAATAAGCTATAGGTTTCTGAAGATTTTGATTTTGCTTGTACCACCTGTTGCAAAGTTTTTTGAGCTACCTCCCACTCACCGCGTCGGCTATAAGCGCGACCTAGCATATTCAGTGCTTGTATATTCATTGGATTTTTCTTAGTAAATATTTTTAGATAGCTAATCCACTCAACTTGATCACCAAATGCTTGATAAGATTGAGCCAACCCCTTAAGAGCAATAATATTATTTGGCTGACTAGAAAGCACCCCTTTATATATCTGAATAGCCTGCTTATATTGATTTCTATTCTGAGCCAACACAGCTTCCAATATTTGTGCTGCAACCTCTCTTTGTGCTGTTTCTTTAATAGTATTAATAACTACTTCAGCACCCACCCAGTCTTTTTGAGAAATATGAAGTTTAAACAATAACTCCAACAAAGTAGGGTTCTTTGGATCCGCTTTAATAGATTTATTTATTAACTCTAAAGCCCTATCTATATCACCTCTTTTCAATAGCATAGTCGTCAATGGAATAATAGCAGGCATACTACTACGGTTTACCTCTAACACTTTTCTCCAATAACTTCTCGCCATTTCCATTTCACCTTGTAGCAAATATGCTTTGGCCATTAAGAGCATTGCTTGCTCAGAGTTTGGCTGGTCCCGCAGTACAATACGTAAATCAGAAATAGCCAGGTCAATATCTTTATTATCTAACCGTAAACGAGACCTTAACATCAACCCATCACTATTAGTTGCATCAGTAGCAAGTGCTTCTTCAACAATTTTACTTGTCGTATCTTTGTCTTTTCGCATCCAAGCCAAACTCGCTAACTGGATTTTTGCTTTTAAACCCTCTTGCCCAATAGGATCAGCATTAACAATACCTGTCAAAAGCGATTTTGCTTCTGGAATACGCTGATTAGCAATGTAATATTCCGCTAAACGAAATTTAAACGCCTGTTTTTTGGGATGAGTAGTAATATATTCTTTTAATAGTTTTTCTGCCTCTATTTTATCTCGATGCGAGACACTCGTAACCAATAGTAATTTCATATCAACATCTTTGGGGAAAATATTGATTGTTTTATACAGCTCTTTCTCTGCTTGCTTAAACCTACCCATATCAATTAATGCTTTTAACTGAGAGTAATACAGCGTTTTATTTTTAGGGTGCCTGGAAATAAGTATTTTAAAAGTATTAATTATCCCATCTTCATTTTTCAACTCTTGATACAATTGAATTTTAAGCATACCTAAACCTAATAATTCTGGGTGCGCCTCAATACCAAAATTTATTACAGCCAAAGCCTTATCATATTGCTTCTCAGATAAAAGTATTGAGGTCTTCAATGAAATTGCTTCAGCATTTAAATTGTCTTTACCCAATATTTTTCCAAGCAATTCCATAGCCTTGTCTTCTTGGCCTTCATCATGATAAATCGAAGCTTTTAGCATGGTGGCATCAATATTATCCGTGCTCAATTTTAAAGCTGCTGCCACATGCTTCTTAGCCAAATCCAGTTGTTTAGCCAATCGATTAATCAAACCTAATTTAATATGAGCCTCAATATGATTTGGGTCATTAGTAAGGGTGTCTTCCAGGTTTTTTTTCATTGCAGACCAATTTTTTTCTTTCTCATCCAACAGTGCAAGGCCATAGTAAGCTTCAGCTAACTGAGGATTAAGCTGCAATGCATTTTTAAATTGAACTTGAGCTTCTTTTAAATCTCCCTTTTCGAATAATACCTGCCCTTCCTTTATAAATTGCTGCGGATCTTTTTCTGTACAGCCTGTTAATGCGATAGCGACACTAAGCACAAATGCTTTTGATAAATTGTTCACTCTGTTTTTTCCTTTGATATTATTAATAATCTTGTGTAGCAATTGTCTTTAATATAAATATTAAAAACTTACTTCTATTTTGAGTATCGTTTTGTACAATTGGGAATTGAATTTTTATGGAATGTGGCAAAATAACTTATACAAGTTAGTGCTTTGTTATTTTGCTGTATTTTGTTGTTTATGGTTATTTTGGTTTCAAGAAAGGCTTATATTCTCCCCACTCAACCCTCCCCAGTAAGGGAGAGCTAAAGCCAAAAGCTTTAGCTTTTTTTATACCTACTATTTACTACGGAACATACCTGGGTAATAAGGGTATGGCACCAGCCAGTAAATTTTTAATCCGTTTATCTGCATTTTCCTCAGATTCTGCTTCTGCTATTGGTGTAGTTAATCTAACTAATGCTCCATCGGTTCTATTCTTAAAGATGGCATCCAAAAAAAGCTGCCATTTAACGGCATATTCATCCGCCATTGGATGACCTCTTTCTTCAAACCAGTAGTAAACCAGTTGACGATATTTGCCTTTTTTAATAATCACACGGTTAAATTCAAACGGTTGCTTTACAGCAGAAGCTGTATATTTTTGTCTTGTCAGGCTGTTAATTTGCCACCCCCCCCCTGGCAAACATACTGCAGGCGAATGCGGTGACGAACCTTTGCGCTGAGACTCATAGTAAGCCACGTAAAAATTGACCGGTACTGCTTTATCATCAACATAATCAGTTAATACATAATCCGTTAAATCCAGTGTTTCCAATACTGTTGCTGCCAGTGTATTAGGTGTACCTTTCCAGTGGCCAATTTCTCTGGGAAATGAAGAAAAGTATTCCCTTTCGGGCTTAATTTCTGTACGCCCTCCTATTGAGGAAATAATAACAGCTATTACTGCAATTAAGCCTAAACAGGCAATTAACTGTTTTGATAGTGGTCGCTGCTTTATTTCATAATTAGAGACTATTTCAAAAAGTTCAAAACTCAGCCCAAAGATTTTTTTAAAGGGCCTTTTATCTTTACCTATAAAGGTAAATGCCCACATTTCTACAAATAAAATAGCAACGCAAAGCATAAACACAGCAAAACCTTCAAATGCATGTAAAAATCCAGTTGCCTGATCATTGCCAAAATATTTAACCAAAAAGCCAATCATTCCAATGCGAAAACTGTTTAATAAAATAGCAATAGGAATAGTCGATAAAATAAGCAGTATTCGTTTCCAGGCACTTGCCCTATACAGGTACGCACAAATTGCTCCAAACCCTAATAGGGGGTATAAATAAGTTAGTCCACTACAGGCTTCTACAACTTCCAATTTATAAACACCCAAGTCAATTAAATTACCTTCTCTAAAAACGGGAATTTTGCATAGCCTAATTAATTCAACACCCAATTGTGACGAAATAAGCTGTAATTTTGAGGTGATCGTCGCTTCTAAAAAATACGGTATGGGAATAGCAAAGACCAACAGACTGATAGGTACAAAGGTTAACTTAGTACCTTGCACCCCAACCATAGCCAGAGACAGTGCAAGCAGCACCATAATAAATGAGTAATGGATGGCTAAATAAATAGCACTTAGCTCACCCACTATAAAAATAAGCAGTGCGAATACTGCCACAGGGATTGCAAGCCAGGAAGGTTTATACTGTTGTTTAACAAAATCAGGTGCCAGGTTCCAAAGAAAAGCCAAAGAAACTAAGGGTAAGAAATACCCATGGTTATATTCTTCTTCCACTTCCCAGCGATGAACTAAATTTGTTAGGCCATCATAGTAAACCCAAATAGTTAAGACTAGAGCTGATAGTAAAAGCAACCATGTACTAAGCCCAAAACGCCAATAAATATATTTTTTGTCTATCATCTGTCTTATCAATTTTTGTAAAGTTAGCTCAGTTTATGTTAGAAACTAATGCACGCAACCCACACTTGAAGCATTATTCATACCACTTATTTAGCTTTAATTTTCTTTAATACAATAAAGGAAAAAGAGCTTTTGGCCACTTTTCCCGTTCATTTTCGTTACACGCGTAAACTATTATATTCAA
>CAYYNM010000142.1:0-8841 GCA_964472945.1 uncultured Methylomarinum sp.
GAGCAATTGCCGAGAGGGTTGGGTGAGGAGAAATAAAAAAAGCTCTTTTTCCTTACCTTAATGACATTGATCATTACCCCATAAATCTAGCATCTGTAGAAAATAATTCTCTCTATCCTCCTGTTTTTCAACACTTTACAAAAGCAACAATTAAAAACTGGAACATAGAGTATTAACAAACCACAGGTCACTATAAAATTCATCTCTTAAGCCCTCCCGTGCTGAGGAGGGCTTTAAAGAAAGAGCTCTGTTAAGCTTAGCTGTAATAAGTTAATAGTCATGTAAAAAAATACCAAGCTGTTAATCATAATTACTTTATCAAAAGTAATTCCTGTTATATAGCTGCTTACCGTTTAACACTAAATCTTTGTTTAATGGCAACCACCAAATAAAAGAATAAAGGGATAAATAACACCCCAATTACCGTTGCACTGACCATACCTCCAACAACGGTTGTACCAATAATATGACGACTACTTGAGCCTGCACCGGTACTTATCGCTAACGGTAATGTGCCAACAATAAAAGCTAAAGAGGTCATCACAATCGGCCTAAAACGTAGCCTTGCTGCTTCAATCGTTGCCTCTTTCAATGATAATCCTTGGCGTAATTTTCTCATAGCAAACTCGACTATCAAAATAGCATTTTTGGCAGAGAGCCCGACTAAGGTCACTAACCCAACCTGAAAATAAATATCTGCTTCCAAACCTCGCATAAAAACAGCCAGTGCTGCACCAAAAATGGCAAAAGGAATAGAGATGATAACCGCTAAGGGAATACTCCAACTCTCATACAAGGCCGCTAAGATTAAAAACACAAAAATAATGGCATAAATCGTGGCATTATTGCCTTTGCTTTCCAGCTTTTTCTGCTGAAATGAGGTTCCCGCCCACGATATTGAATACCCTTCGGGCAAAACTTGTTTTGCTATGTCTTCAATCGCTTGCATAGCATCACTAGAAGCATAACCCATACTCGGATTTCCGGTGATTTGTGCTGCATTAAATAGATTAAAACGTTGAATAATACTGGCATCAACCACGCGTTTTATATCAACTAGCTCGCTAATCGGAACCAGTTCACCTGTGTTTGCTCGCACAAAGACATCTTTATAATTCTCTCTGGTCTTTCTATATTGAGCATTAGATTGAATATCAACATGAAAAGTTCGTCCGTATAAATTAAAATCATTAATATAGCCTTTACCAAAGGTACTTTGCAGGCTTTCAAAAATACTGCTGATATCCACATTCATCGATTTGGCTTTTTCACGGTCAACCGTTAAATGATATTGCGGTACATTGGTATTTAAGGTGGTTCTGACCTTCATTAACCGTGGGTCTTGCTTGGCTTTTGCTACAATTTCTTTTACATATTTATCGAGAATATGCAGAGAGGCTCCTGTTCTATCCTGCACCCACATTTCAAAGCCCCCTGTCGTACTCATTCCCATAATGGGTGGTGGACTAACCGGTATAACCATAGCATCCTTATTTTGCATAAATTGCAGCATAAATTTCCCAGCTAAGGCTTTGGCACTTAGTTCAGCAGCTTTTCGCTCATTCCAAGGTTTTAAGTGGATAAACATAATAGCGGCATCTGTTTTATAGGCAAAGGTAATCAAATCAACCCCAGTAATAACGCCACTAGACTCTACATTGGAATTGGCCAAAAATTGCTTTTCTATGGTATCCGTAATTTTAATTGATTCTCCCAGAGAGGTTGCTGGCATCATATACGTCAACACCATCAAAATCCCTTTATCTTCATCAGGCACTAACCCTGATGGTGTATTTTGCATAATAGAATAAGTGGCATAGATAAGCCCTGCAAACAAGATTAATGAGAAAAACCATAATTTAATCGTTTGCCGAGTAATACCAATAAACAACTGCGTTAATAAATCAAAAAATTGGTTAAATTTTCTGATGGGCCATATCGCAGGTTTCTCATGTTGTTTTAAGAAAAGCGCACATAAAGCAGGTGTTAAGGTGAGTGCAACCATGCCAGAAATAACCACGGCTATGACGATAGTCATTGCAAATTGTTGGTACATAACGCCACTAAAGCCACCACTGAGTGCGGCTGGAATAAACACAGCCGATAAAACCAGAACAATAGCAATAATGGGTATTGTCAGTTCTTGCATAGCTTCGGTCGTGGCTTGTTTTACGCTCACTGACTTGGTACGCAAAACACGTTCCACATTTTCTATCACAATAATGGCATCATCCACCACCAAGCCAATGGCTAATATCAGCCCAAAAAGTGTTAATAAATTGATAGTAAAACCAGCCGCATATAAGCCTGCAAAAGTGCCAACAATTGCAACAGGAATGGCAAGTACAGGGATAATGGTGGCTCTTAGATTTCCTAAAAATAAATATATCAGCGCAATAACAAATAAGATCGCTTCAAAAAGTGTTTTCACCACTTGATCAATAGAAGCTCTTACAAACAATGTGGCATCATAAGGAAAATCATATTTTAAGTCGTCAGGAAAACCAGCAGATAGGCGTTTTACAGTTGCATCGACCTGAGCAGATACCTCTAAAGCATTCGCGCCTGGCGATAAGAATATAACAACGGGCATCATTGGCTGATTATTATATTTTGCTGAACTATCATAGGAATCAGCACCCAGTTCAACCGTGGCAATATCTTTAACCTTTAAACTTGAACCATCAGGGGTAGAGCGAAGAATAATATCGTTAAACTCGGCCACTGTTTTTAATCGACCTTGAGTAGTGACTGAATAGGTAAATGGCTGAACTTCTTTTATGGGGTCGGCAGCAATCAAACCAGCTGCGTACTGCTCACTTTGACTTCGAATGGCTGCGATAATATCGTTTGAAGTGAGCTGATAAAAAGCTAATTTATCAGGATCAATCCATATCCGGATCGCATAATCTTTAACACCAAAGATGGTTGCATCACCCACACCTTTAATTCGTTTCAAATCATCCATTACATTGACGGTAAGGTAATTGGAAATAAACAGTGTGTCATGTATGTTATTTTCAGAGCTAAAAGCAAGCACTTTTAGCATATCAGGTGACCTTTCCTTAACGCTAATACCTTGTCTTCTAACTTCTTCAGGCAGTTTGCTCAGCGCTAATTGCACGCGATTATTCACATCGACTTTTGCCTGAGCAACATCGGTACCCACCTCAAAAAATACGCTTAGAGAAAGTATACCGCTGGGGGATGCAGTTGAGGTCATATAAGTCATATCATCAACACCATTGATAGACTCTTCCAGTGTGGTCGCGACAGTTGTTGATAAAGTTTTTGCATCTGCACTGGGGTAAATGGCTTGTACCATTATTTGCGGAGGAACAACAGTGGGGTATTCTTTAATAGGCAGTTGTTGAATAGATAATGCACCCGCGATAACAATTAATAGTGATAATACTGTGGCAAAGATAGGCCGGTTTATAAAAAAACGTGAAAACATTTATTTGCTCCCAGCATTAATAATATGATCAACTTGAAGCTCTGCACCAGGCTTTAATCTAAAGAAATTATTAATAATAACTTTATCACCACTAGCAAGCGGACCACCTGTCACAATAGTTTTATCACCTATTTCATTACCTAATATCACGGGTTTAACGGTAACCTTCCCATGGTCTGCTACAAAAACAATGGTACCCATTGGATTCTGTAAAATAGCTTTCTGCGGAACCGTGATAACCCCTGTTTGCACAATATCTTTAAGTAGAATTCTCACAAACCCACCAGGCATCAAATAACCATCAGGGTTTTCTACCATGGCTCGCATCTGCACAGTAGAGGTTGCTTTATTAATATTAACATCCATAAAATCAACCATTCCCACTCTATCAGTAATTTTATGCTCAATTTCCAAAACAACCGCTATTTTGTGATTTGCAGGTAGAGTCCAAAACTTATTTTTAATTTTCGCATAATCACGAAGTGGCATTGAAAATTCCACATAAACTTTATTATTTTGGGTAATATCAATTAACCTTGTGGCTGGCCCAGCATTTGTAGCACTGACAAAATCACCTATATCAATATTTTTTAAACCAATAACGCCGCTAATGGGTGCTGTGACCTGGGTATAATTCAAATCTATCTGAGCTTGCTTTAATTGAGCTTTGGCAAGTAAAAGAGAGGCTGATGCCTGCTCAAAAGTAGAGAAAGCTGTATCGCTGGCTTCTTCGCTGGCAAATTTATTTTTCACCAGCTTTTTAATTCTTTTCCAGCTTCTTGTCGATTTATTTAACGCAGCCAGGCTTATTTGTACCGAGGATTTGGCGACATTAACCCGAGCCAAATAAATATCATCTTCAATAAAATATAACAAATCACCTTTAGTAACCACTTGTCCCTCTGTAAAGTATTTCTTTTCTAAAATACCAGAAACTCTTGCCACCACACTTACTTTTTCAAACGCTTTAACTTGAGCCGGATATTTCAGACTAATAGCTAAGTTTTTTGGGGGCTCAACAATATAAACATCTGCTTTAGGCTTTGGCATACTTGGTGTATGCCCTTTTGATCCCTCAGCTAAGGATGACATTGGCAAAAATAAAAAAATAGTCAGTAGCAGTGCTTGTCTAAAATCAATCATTATTTTCATCTCTAATTACTTAAACCCATTACTTAACAAATCAAATACTGCCGAACTGAATTGTTCCGGTGAAGCAGAAAAACTGACATCAGGCATATGTTTTAGTACAGACAAGGCTTCAAAAAAAATCACATTTGAGCCTATCATCAAAAATGCCAGTAAAGAGGGTTCAATATCCTGTCTCACCATCCCCTTAGCCTGTGCTTGTTTAACCAAAGCAATCACTTTAGCAAAGGTATCGGCAAAGACTTCCTCAGCCAGTTGTTTGCCACGTTTCTCACCATTTTCCAGCAACTCTCGTTGAATTAACTGGGTCGATAAGGGTTGTGACAAAATGGCCTGCAAATGACTACAACAAAAATGCTCCATTTGATTGACTGGATTTGCGGATGTTTCTTTTTGTACAACATCAAGCGCAGCCGATGATCGAGCACACGCTTGTTTTAACACAGCAAGATAGAGTACTTCTTTAGATTTAAAATGATGGAAAATATTTGCTTTACTGCTACCAGCCTGTTTTGCAATATCATTGAGCGAAGTTGCATCAAAGCCTTTTTCAGCAAATAAGGTTTCTGCTACATCAAGGATTGAACGTGCCCCCTGACATAGCTCTATTACTGGCGTTAGGTTTTCTGGGTTATTCATACGACTATTACTTGTCCATTTGTTACCGACCGTTCGGTTAGTATAACAGTTTAATTATCATTTGCTCTCTGAAGGAGATATTTTTACAGATCTAAATCCAATGAATGTTTTGTAGGTGATTGTTTAAATTTCTTGGGAGCAAACAAGCACAGAAGCCAGCTGAGGAAAGTTTTTCTTTAAGTTCGGACCATGAGAAAAAACCTGGAAATAAGTATGTATTAACATACTTATCGTTCCAAAAGTATTCGCAAGGTAAGGCCAGAAAGGGTTATTCACGCCATATTGTAGAGACAAGGCCTGCCCTGTCTCTACGAAACATTGGAGAGTAGCAACTATAAAATTACGAGATATTTTTGTAGCCTTATTAAAAAAAAGTAGAATCAAGGTTTACTCTGTGCCTTTAATACCTTGATTTCGCCTTGCTGCATCAAGGCTACATTGGGTTGGTTCATCACTGCAAAAACTTATAGGATGGTTAGTAATATTTATTACTAACCTTTCGACTATTCCTCATTCAAAAAAGGATAATCCGTATAACCATGTTCATCACCACCATAAAAGGTATTTGGGTCAACTTCATTAAGTGGGGCACCGGCTTTTAATCGTTCTGGCAAGTCTGGATTAGCAATAAATTTAGCCCCAAAAGCGATAGCATCCGCCCTTCCCTTTCTAATACCCTCATTGCCACGGACTTTATCATAGCCTCCATTTGCAATATAAAGCCCTTTAAAACATTGACGGATTTGTTTCATATCACAGTGTTCAGATAGCTCACCCACCATGGTTACCTCAACCACATGCAAATAAGCCGGCTTAAATTGATTTAATTGTTCAGCGACATAATTAAACAAAGCTTGTGGATTTGAATCGCTGATATCATTAAAAGTATTTACAGGTGAAATACGAACCCCAACTTTATTAAAACCAATGGCCTTACCCACAGCTGCAACAATTTCTAACAATAAGCGAGTTCGGTTTTCAAGACTCCCCCCATAATAATCACTACGCTGATTGGTTTTATCACGTAAAAACTGATCAATTAAATAACCATTCGCAGCATGAATTTCAACCCCATCAAAACCGGCATCCATCGCAGTGACAGCTGCATAACAGTACCGTTCAATAAGCTCAGGAATTTCGTCTAAACCGAGAGCGCGTGGTGTAACAAAATCTTTCAACCCTTCAGAAGTAAAAGCCTGCCCATCAGGTTTAATGGCAGAGGGTGCAACAGGTAACTCACCATTATGAAAATCAGGGTGTGAAATACGTCCACAATGCCAAAGTTGACAAAATATATGCCCTCCTCTCTGATGAACACCCGTCACCACTTTTTTCCATGAGGCAGACTGTTTATCAGTATAAATTCCAGGGGTTCCAATATAACCTACTGCCTGGGACGATATTTGCGAACCTTCACTAATTATTAAACCTGCTGAAGCACGCTGCGTATAATAAGTTGCCATTAAATCAGTTGGCAAACCATTATCAGCACGACTACGCGTCAATGGTGCCATAACTAATCGGTTTGCCAATATTATGTCGCCTATTGCTAGGCTAGTAAATAAATCATTCATTTATAAACACCTTATGTCTGTGCGCTGCAAAATACAAAATAATGCCTTAGGAGCTTGACCTTCCGGCCCGATAAAACAAGAGTCAATAATAGAAATAACATTAAAATGATCTGTAAATAGCTGACAGATTTGTTCGGCCGTGAACCGGTGTGGACCCTCATCCGATGTTTCAAGATAACTAAATGTTTTCAGTAGCAAATACCCTCCCAGTTTTATTAGTTTCTCAATTGAATCCAAGTAAGTAGCTCTTTGCTGCTCGGAAAAAACATGAAAAACACCACGGTCAATAATTAAATCAAATTTATCTTCCAGCTTACTTTGTAAAATATCGTCTTGTTGAAAAGTAACTGACAACTGAGTATCAGGTAATGTTTGGCTAGCTTTTTTAATCGCAGTAATAGAAATATCAGTTGCAATCACTTCAAAACCTGCTTTAGCTAATGCAATAGCTTGTGTACCAGGACCTGAACCCAAGTCCAGTACCTTCCCCGTTTGAATACTTAAATCAGCAAGTGCCTGTTCAATATCAGGATCTAAATCAGGATAAAACCAGGGAAGTAAATCCAGCTCAACCTGCTGATAACGATTTTCCCAATCCGGTAGTTGTCTTTTTATATTCATAGTTGCGATATTTTTTATGTGGACTACTGCTAAAAAGGTATTTTTAGTATCAATTTTATATCAACTTCTTTTATACGCTATAACTTTGATTTTTATTGTTACCCCATCTCCGAGTATAATCCCTTGTCTTGATAACAATATCGTTATCATATAGCCTTTCAAACCTTAATTTAAGAGAAATATTGTTTATGGCACTTTATTGTGGAATTGTCGGTTTACCTAATGTTGGGAAATCAACGCTGTTTAATGCACTTACCAAAGCGACGATAGCCGCTGAAAACTACCCTTTTTGTACTATTGATCCCAACGTCGGTGTCGTTCCAGTGCCTGATCTTAGAATGGATAAGTTGGCAGAAATTGTAAACCCAGAAAGAACATTACCAACAACAATTGAATTTGTTGATATTGCCGGCTTAGTAGCTGGTGCATCAAAAGGTGAAGGACTGGGAAACCAGTTTTTAGGAAACATTAGAGAAACAGATGCCATTATTCATGTGGTACGTTGTTTTGAAGATGACAATGTTATTCACGTAGAGGGAAAAATAGATCCACTGAGTGATATTGAAGTTATTAATACCGAACTTGCATTAGCGGATATGGCCTCGGTTGAAAAGTCCTTATTAAAAGCAACTAAAGCAGCTAGAACGGGCAATAAAGATGAACAGGCGAAAAAACAAATACTGGAAAAAGTATTTGCTCAATTAGATAAAGGCAAAGCTGTTAGATCAATGGATTTAACAGAGGACGAAGTAAAGTTAATAAAAGAACTCTGCTTAATCACTCTTAAGCCAGCCCTGTATATTGCGAATGTCCAAGATGATGGGTTTGAAAACAATCCAATGCTGGATAAAGTAAAAGAATTTGCGGCAACTGAAAAAGCCAATGTTGTTGCAGTTTGTGCAGCAATAGAAGCAGAAATCATTCAATTAGATGAAGATGAAAAGCAAGAATTCTTAGATGACTTAGGTCTTGAGGAACCAGGTTTAAACAGAGTTGTAAGAGCCGCCTACTCTTTACTTAATTTATCAACTTACTTTACAGCAGGAGTAAAGGAAGTCCGTGCATGGACAATCCCTGTTAACGCTACAGCACCTCAAGCAGCCGGTGTTATTCATACAGATTTTGAAAAAGGCTTTATCCGAGCAGAAGTTATCGCTTATGAGGATTTTATAGAACATAAAGGTGAACAAGGTGCAAAAGATGCAGGAAAATGGCGACTAGAAGGGAAAGACTACCAAGTTCAGGATGGTGACGTTGTCCATTTTAGATTTAATGTTTGACAAGTTTTAAAATCAAACTTATAATTCTATTTTTTACAAGAGTCGCTTCCCAGTGGCTCTTTCAAAATATGGCGATATAGCTCAGTCCGGTTAGAGCGCGGGATTCATAACCCCGAGGTCC
>CAYYNM010000143.1:0-8461 GCA_964472945.1 uncultured Methylomarinum sp.
AGGTGTTGGGCAAAAAAGAGCAAAAAGGTGTCAGGTCTTGCCTTTTGCTAAATTGAGCAAAAAGGTGTCAGGTCTTGCCTTTTGCTAAATTGTAAAATATGCTGATCTCATGGCAAGGCCGATAAAGAGCAAAAAGGTGTCAGGTCTTGCCTTTTGCTAAATTGTAAAATATGCTGATCTCATGGCAAGGCCGATAAGAATAGAATTTGAAGATGTGCTGTATCACTTTACATCGAGAGGTGACCGTAAAGAATATATCTATTTAGATGATACTGATAGAGAGTGTTTTTTACTGCTGTTGCAGCAAATAGCAAAAAACTATAACTGCTTAGTTCATGCCATATTATCTTATGGATAATCATTACCATCTGCTTATATTGAAACTCCCGAAGGGAATTTAAGTAAAGGAATGAGGCAATTGAATGGTGTCTATATCCAGAAGACAAATCGATACCATGGTAATGCAGGCCATGTATTTCAAGGTTATTATAAAGCAATATTGGTTCAAAAAGAAAGTTACTTGTTGTCTTTTCAGTCATAAACCAAAGACCCGGCTGATTCGCACAATAACAAAATAGGAGGATCAATTAACACTCCCTTTTGCCCTCAGAGGCTGTGAAAGTATATGCTTTTAGCTCCCCCTCTTTGAAAAATAGGGGCTGGGGGAGATTTTATTTTGAATATAAAGCTTTTAATATCAATGTCTTATTTATACCCCCCCCTCACCCCCCTTTTCCAAAGGGGAAGGTAAAAAAGAGAATACTTTCACAGCCTCTCAGCACAATGCTGGCAAAAACTAGAAAAGGGAACAACCTTTAAATGTTCTTTTTTTATAGCTTGCCCACAACTTAAACAAATCCCATAAGTTCCACTATCTATTTTAGAGAGTGCATTCTCTATGTTTTTTATATCACTATACATGGAGTCTTTATTATCAACAGTATTGGTTTTTTTAGTGATAGCATTATCATCCACATTTACATCATCAGTAATTTTACTTAACCGTTCATCAATATCTTCAAGCATATCAAGAAGGTTTTTACGCACTTGTTTAAATTCTTTCACAACTTGGGCTCTATTACATCGCTTGTAAAAACCTAATTTTATATCTTCTTAAATAACTCGACAAATATTTATTGCTAAGCTTGTTAATATTTAAATTATTTAATCTATACTGGTTTTAAGACAATATAGAAAAACCCTATCAGGATGAATAACCAACTTAAAGCATTACTAGCATCAGCCAATAAAATAATTTTAGGTAAAGAGTTGCAAATAAAACTATCTGTTTGCTGCTTATTAGCAAAAGGACATTTATTGATTGAAGATGTGCCGGGTGTTGGTAAAACAACGCTATCTCATACATTAGCTAAATTACTAGGTTTAAAGTACCAGCGAATTCAATTTACTAGCGATATATTACCGGCTGATATTATTGGTGCCTCAATATTCAATGTAGAAAATAGTCAATTTACTTTTCATCCTGGGCCCCTATTTAATCAAATAATACTGGCAGATGAAATTAACCGAGCAACACCTAAAGCTCAAAGTGCTTTATTAGAAGCTATGGAAGAATACCAAGTGACAGCTGAAGGTAAAACCTACCCTTTGGAAAAACCATTTTTTGTAATTGCCACTCAAAATCCATCACACCAAATAGGAACCTTTCCATTACCGGAGTCTCAACTAGACCGGTTTTTAATGCGAATAGAATTAGGCTACCCAACAAAACAGGCCGAACGAGAACTATTGGAAGGTGGAAATCGTTTTGCTTTAATCGAACAACTATCGACTCAAATAAATGTAGAACAGTTAGTAAAAATGCAACAACAAGTCTCAGCTGTTTATGTCTCACCCGCGGTATTAGATTACCTTCAGGCTTTAATCAGTTTTACCCGGGAATCAACTGGTTTTTATTGTGGACTATCACCAAGAGCCGGCTTAGCCTTATTAACTGCCGCCAAAGCATGGGCTTATATGGAGGGCAGAGAAGCAGTTTTGCCAGATGATGTACAAATTATTCTACCCGCAGTCGCTGGGCATCGCCTACGTTCAGGGAGCACTGATTCAAATTCAATAGTGGCACCTTTACTTGAGCACGTAGCTGTTTGTTGAAAAGAATTATGCTTGAAGAGCTAAATTTAAAAGAACGTTTTAAATTAAGTCGTTTTATAACAGGTGAAAAAACCAGGCTAAAAAGTATTACACTAAACCATAGACGAATATTTATTTTACCTACAATGCGAGGTTTAGGTTTTGTCTGTTTAATTATTTTAGTGCTATTAATAGCTTTTGTTTATAACAATAATTTGGCTTATTTATTGGGGTTTTTATTAGCAAGTGTATTCTTTATTACTATTTTGCACAGTTTTAAAGCATTGTCTGGATTAGTTATCAAGCAAAGTCATAGCCCTTCTGTGTTTGCAGGTGAAGCCGTGGGGTATGAAATAATCGTTGAAAATCCTAATAATATTGAACGGTTTAATTTAACAGCTACCTTAGAGGTAGCGACTAAATTTCCCTTAAAACCCCAAGAAAAAAAACGTATTGTACTTTATTCAGCAACTGAAAGAAGAGGTTGGCATACTATGAATACAGTAACTTTATCGACTAGCTATCCTTTAGGTTTATTTCGAGCCTGGTCTCCGCTAAAGCTACAGGAAAAAGCATTGGTTTACCCAAAACCAAGCACTATTGAGATGCCTTTTCCTGAAAATGATGGGATTCAATCACAAACCTTAGAAAACCAACAAAGTAAAAAAGGTAATGAGGATTTTTACGGTATAAAAGAGTATCAGCAAGGTGATTCTATTCGACATATCCACTGGAAAGCTTTTGCCAAAGGGCTGGGGCTATTTAGTAAGGAATATAGCAGTGATATATCCGCTGAGTTATGGCTAAACTACGAGCAAACACCTGGATATGATGTAGAAGAAAAATTGAGTCAATTAACTCGCTGGATTATCGATGCGGAAAAGGCCGGACTAAAATATGGAGTTTCAATTGCAAGCATTAAATTACAACCAAGCCATGGCTTAGTGCATTATAAACATTGTTTGGAAATATTAGCTTTATTTTAATGGAAAGGCTGGAAGATATTGAAATAACATAAAAAAAATATGTTTTTTTTGCTGTAATTATTTACTAAGAATAATTGCTTATCTGAAAATACCTGCTAGTTTTAATAGACAAATAGATTTAAGTTTTAAGGATAATACAAATGAAGTGCCTGATTGTTGATGACAGTAAAATGTCGAGAATGATGTTAAAAAAAATAATTTCCACAGCTCATCCTGACTGGGAAATAAATGAGGCTATTGATGGACAACAAGCTATTGATGCGGCTAAAAATGCAACTTTTGATATTATCTTATTAGACTTTAATATGCCAATAATGAATGGAGGGCAAGCGGCTGAGATTTTAAGGCCCTTATTTCCAAATGCAAAAATAGCTTTTCTCACAGCGAATATTCAACAGGCGATTAAAAATTTAGCAATAGAGCTTAAGATTGATTTTATTCCTAAGCCGATTACTGAAGCAAAGGTTTTAAAATATGTCGGATGAAAAGCAGATATTAAATGAGTTTTATCTAGATGCTGTCGCCGAAGTTTTAAATATTGGCATGGGAAGTGCGGCTGCATCACTAAGTGAAATGATCAACGATGAAGTTAAATTAAGTGTTCCTGCTGTAGAATTTGTAACTCGTGAAGTGGCTGCCGACCATATTCATAAGAAAGCAAAAATGGATGTTAGTGGTGTGCACCAGCACTTTAAAGGAGCATTTTCAGGGGATGCAATGCTTTTATTTCCTGAGCAACAAAGTCTGCAATTAGTCAGAGCTGTTTTGCAACAAGATGATATTACATTAGATGATTTGACAGAAATGGAACAGGAAGCCATGACTGAAATTGGTAATGTTATTCTAAATTCATGCTTATGCAGTATGGCTGATATGTTTGGCAAGGAAATGCAAGGTGAAATTCCTGCATTTATTCAAGGTTCAATAAACCGTATACTGACGAATGAAAGTAAGGGTAACCAAGCAGAGGCAATTGTTTTGTTATTAAATATGAATTTTGCAGTCGATAAAAAGAATATTCAGGGCTATGTTACATTTTTGATGGATGTTGATGAAGTCATACAATTAAAAGCAAATATTCAAGAGTTTCTAGGTGAATAGGTTTTAATGATGCCTGCTCAACAACTAATTTTTCAACATGTTTTTTCTGAAAGCGAAAGTGGATTAATTATTATTGACGCTTCATTTCATTTAGTTAACTGGAACCCTTGGCTTACTCAGCATACTGGAATTAAGCTAGAAGATATAAAAGGCAAAAATCTTGTTGAAATATTCCCTGTTTTAGAAAAAAGTAGTGTTGAAAAAGCAGTTTTTTCGGCAATTTGTAACAGTATGTCATCTGTTGTTTCCCATACTTTAAACCGGAAGCCTTTCCCTCTAAAAAATATAGCGGGCCAGGACTTACAGCAACAAATTATTATTAAGCCAATTACTCTAGATAATAGGGAACGTTATTGCTTAATTCAAATTATAGATATTAGTGCGAGTTATAGCCGTGAAAAACAGTTAATTGAACAAGCAAAGCGTACAAAGGTTATTACAAAAAATTTAGCTGAGGAAAAAGAACGTGCTCAGGTTACTTTAGAGTCAATTGTTGATGCTGTTATCACAACGGATGAAAAAGGTTTTGTTTTATCCATGAACCCAGTGGCTGAATTACTTATTGGTGTTGCTGAAGAAATTGTTCAACAAAAACAAGTCTCTGATTTTTTTAAATTAATTAATGAGCATACGCGTGCTATTATCGCATGCCCTGTTGCGGATTGCTTAAGATCAAAAAAAATTATTGCTAATGGTAAAGATCATATTTTATTAGGCAAATTAAAACGGTTTTCAATTTATAGCTCGGTATCCCCTATTATAAATGATGACGGTGTCATGCTAGGGACTGTATTGGTTTTTAGAGATGTCACTCAATCACGCGCTTTGAGTGAAGAACTAAACTGGCAAGCATCCCATGACTCACTGACAGGCTTAGCTAATCGCCGACAGTTTGAATTAAATATGGGGGCTTTGTTGAATAAAGCAAAGTCAGATAAATTACAGCATCACTTGTTATATTTAGATTTAGATCAATTTAAAGTCGTAAATGATACCTGTGGGCATGATGCGGGGGATGAATTATTAACACAGATTACAGGGGTACTCAATAATAAGCTACGTAAATCAGATGTATTAGCCCGTTTAGGTGGTGATGAATTTGGGGTTTTATTAGAAAGTTGTAGTGCAGATAATGCGCTTGCCATTGCCAATAACTTACGGCAGGCTGTTGAAGACTTTCGTTTTGGCTGGCAAACTAAGTCGTTTAAAATCGGGGTTAGTATAGGAATTGCTGAAATAACGGGGGAGGAAGGAAAGGCAGCTGAAATATTAAGTGCGGCTGATGCTGCTTGTTATTCAGCCAAAGAAAGTGGCCGAAACAGAGTTTGTTTTCATGAAATAAATGCATCAGCAACATCTGTACAGCAGCAGGAAATGCAGTGGGTTTCACGTTTACAAGCGGCTTTGGATAATGATAGTTTTGAACTATATTTACAACGAATACAATGCCTTAATTGTCAAAAAACCCCATCTAACCATTATGAAGTTTTACTGCGAAAGCGCAGTAAAAATGGTGATATTATCCCTCCAGGTGCTTTTTTACCGGCAGCCGAACGTTTTAACTTGATTGGTAGCGTGGATACCTGGGTCATTGAAAATGTATTTAAAAAACTAGAAAGTCTTCGAGCTGCTAACAAGTACCCCGATAACTTAATACTATCAATCAATTTATCAGGTTCATCAATGGCTAATATTGATTTACTTAAAAGAATAAGTTATTTACTTGATGAATCCGGTTTCCCAGCAGAAAATTTTTGCTTTGAAGTAACCGAAACAGCGGCTATTGCTAATTTAAAACAAGCAACAATGTTTCTATCAAGTCTACGGGAGAAAGGTTGTAAAGTTGCTTTAGATGATTTTGGCAGCGGACTTTCTTCGTTTGCTTATTTAAAAGAATTACCTATTGATTATTTAAAAATCGATGGCCTATTTGTTAAAGATATTGCGGTAGATAATATTGATAAAGCCTTTGTTGAAGCTATTAATCAGATTGGTCAAGTGATGAATCTTGAAACCATTGCTGAATTTGTTGAAAATGATGAGATTATGCAGATTTTAACGGAAATTGGGGTTAATTATGTCCAGGGCTACGGCATTCATAAACCTTGTAATTTTGATATGGTTTTCCCTACCAAATAAATTACATAGAAGGTACTTGGATTAAACTTATGTATCCAATGGTAGTAGCTTAAACCTAATTGTCCGTCATTCAAAGCGCAAGTGCTATGAAATTAAACTCAAACCAACGTATTCTTGTTTTTTTACTGGTTTCCATTGGCTTAATTACTTTACCTCATATAAATCATATTCCCCTAGCTATATTTATTGTTTTTAATGTCTGTTTAGTTTGGCGGTTTGTCTGTGTTTGGAAGATAAATCTGCTGCCAAATAAATGGGTACTTTTTATTTTAATGATAGTCTCGGTTTTTTTACTCTACCAGCAATATCACAGCTTTTTGGGGCGTGATGCTGGAACCAGTTTCTTTGTTATTGCCTTGGGCCTTAAATTATTAGAGGTTAATAAAACCAGAGATATTTACTTGGTAAATTACTTGGCATTTATCGTTGCAACATCCCAGTTTTTATATCAACAAAGTATTTTAATGGCTGTTTATATTTTGTTTGTCAGTTGTGTTTTGCTGGCGACCTTAGTCACAATTAACAGCCAAAAACCTGAAACTTTCGCAGCATTAAAAACAGCCGCAATTATTATTTTTCAGGCACTCCCCATAATGATTGTTTTATTTGTGTTATTTCCTAGAGTTCAAGCACCTCGCTGGTTGCTATTTAATCAACAACACACCGCTAAAACAGGACTCAGTGATAGTTTAGAGCCTGGCGAAATTAGTCAACTCGGCTTATCTGATGAGTTGGTTTTTAGGGCTAAATTTAAAGGCCAGCGCCCTCCACAAAACAAACTGTATTGGCGAGGCCCTGTTTACTCATATACCAATGGAAAACGCTGGGCAGAACTAAAGGGCCACAAAATAAATACAGTTATCAATAAAATAGATTACTCTGGACAAGCTTATCAATATACCTTATTGATGGAACCACAAGACAAAAAGTGGGTATATGCACTTGATATGCCTTCTATATTTCCTCAGAGTTTGAATAAAAATTTCCAGTATCAATTAATTAATTCTGATAACGCTAAGCAGCGAGCAGAATACAAATTTACTTCATATACTCAATATAATACCGGTACGCTTAGTAAGCAAGAGCGGGAAGAAAACCTACAACTTCCTGAAAATCCATCGGCTAGGTTAAAACAATTAGTTACACAATTGCATGGATTTGACCGACCCGCTGAGGTATTTATACAGGCAGTTTTAAGTCATTTTAGAGAGGAAAATTTTCATTACACCCTAAGTCCTCCTTTAATGGGAGGTACCCCTATCGAAACATTTTTATTTGAAAAGCGGTATGGTTTTTGTAGTCATTATGCAACGGCCTTTGTCTATTTAATGCGTATTGCAGAGATACCTTCTCGTGTAGTTGGTGGTTACCAAGGAGGGGAATTAAATCAGGCAGGTGATTTTTTAGAAATTAGACAAGCAAATGCACATGCCTGGGCCGAAGTTTGGTTAAAAAATAAAGGCTGGACCCGGTTTGACCCAACAGCAGCAATCGCTCCTGAACGGATAGAGAAAAATGTGAATATTGATTTACAAATAGCAACAGGTGCTATTAATTTTTCGTCTATGTATGCAAATGGAAGCAGAGCTTTATCATGGCTGAAACAGGCTAGACAAATGTGGAGTAATATTGATTATAGCTGGCAACGCTGGGTGATTAATTATAATACAGAAAATCAAACAAAATTTTTATCATCACTAGGTATTAATAATCTTAAGTCAATAGCCTTTTGGCTTGCAGGAAGTATAGGGTTTATTATTGCAATTTTAGCAGGGATTATTTTAAGACAACAAACATCAAAACAAGCTGAAGAAGTGAGAATATATCAGCTATTTTGTAAGAAAATGACTAAAGTAGGTTTTAATAAAAAAACAGCTGAAACCGTTCAACATTTTGCCCAAAGAATAGCACAAAGCAGGCCGGAGTTAGCTGAAAAAGTGAATAAAATAACACAGATTTATAGCCGCTTACGTTATGAAAAAGAACCTTCCAATAAAGAAATATTAAAATTAAAAAAGCAAGTAAAAGAGTTAAAAGTAACTGAATCTTCTAGGTTTAATCATTTTTCGGTAGTGGGTTAAATCTGTGGGTAGTGGGTCGAATCTGTTGATAAAGCTTATTTTAACAATTTATCCATTATT
>CAYYNM010000144.1:0-8412 GCA_964472945.1 uncultured Methylomarinum sp.
GATCATTACCCCATAAATCTAGCATCTGTAGAAAAGGATACTCTCTATCCCCCCCCCTGTTTTTCAGCACTTTACAAAAGCAACAATTAAAAACTGGAACATAGAGTTATAGCAAATAATTATTACTTACCAATTATAACTTAATGTTGCATAGATATTACGACCTGGCATTGCTACACGCCCTTGATTTCTATCATGATTTACATATCCGCCTAGGTGATCCCGATGCTTTGAATCAAGTACATTTTCAATACCTGTTCCAATTACAACGCCCTGATAAGGTTCATATTTACCACGTAAGTTAAGTAACATATAGCCTTTGGTTTTTTGCTCTTGGTTATACCCTGCCACATCACCTTGATCAGCATAGAAAACACCTTCAACAGCTCCCATCCAGCCAGACTGTTCGTAAGTTGCTTGTACTCGTCCATTTAACGGTGCCATACGATACAAATCAGAATCACCTGTTGGCGCATTAACTCTTTCGCCACGTACATAATTTAAACCAGCATCTAAACGCCAGTTATCAGTAACAGTATACCCAGCTTCTATATCTACACCATATAATTGTGCTTGGATATTACTCCACTGTAAGGTATTAGCACCATATGTTTGAGCTTTAGCGGTTGCTGTACCTTGAATATAATTATCTACATATTGATAGAAAAATCTGGGGGCTAAATATACATTCTCAGTATGCCAATCAAAACCTAAATCAAATTGATAAGCCGTTTCATAGTCTAAATTCAAATCTCCAATATAGGTATTACCATCAGCAAAACCACCTGTTGCTGTATTTTTAGTCCACAAATATAACTCTTGATAAGTTGGTGCCCGATTTTTTCTACCAAACCCAACCTCAACATCTAAAGAGGATGATACCGCATATCGAAGTACAGCAGCTAAATCAACATCATTAAAATTTCGCTTCCTATCTGTATTATTAAAAGCTGCTCTATCTACCGCATTCCCACCAGAAACATCTCCAGCATTCATCCATGTATGAAAATATCTAGCACCTAACTCTAATGATAAATCATCAGCAATTTCACCATTCCATTCAGTAAAAATACTATACCGATCTCGTTCAACACCATTAAAGAAATTAATGTTACTGCTAGTGGTTAAATTGGATATATTTGCATTATGGTTTGACTGGTCTCCATTGACACCAACAGTTAAAATACCATCTAACATTGGCATATCTAATGCCAAATCAATACCTCCTGCTTCAACTTTAGTTCGATTAGTTTTCTTTTGACCAGGAGTACGCATTAAAAAATTACTCATCAAATGACGCATTTTCTGGTAGAAAATATTAGTTTTTAGCTTATAACCATCACCGATATCCCAACTGTAATTGGCATCATACAAACCACCTCTCACATAAACAATATCCATAGGTAATGCAGGTGTTCCAGTATGCCCTGTATTATTATTACTATAGTTTATACCAAATTTATGCCCATCACGCTGATAAGCATAGCCTGCAGTAAAGGCTTCACGGTCATAACGAGTATTGGCTTGTTTTTGATTATTTCTAATTTTATAATCACGACCTTGCTCTTTACTACCACTTAAATATAATTTGTGATTTTTGTTAGCAACTGCACCTAATAAAGCACCAAAATGCCCATCCTCAACAGAACCATAACCCATTGTCGCTGAACCACTGGTTTCTATGCCATCACCTTCTGCAAAGCGACCTTTTTTAGACTCTACATGCATGGAACCACCAATAGTTTCAATACCAGCACTTACAGGTGAGATACCTCTTTGAACGGTTAATTTACCTGTTAAAGCTGCTGGAATATGACTTAAAGCAGGATCCATACTATTTGGACCTACTTCTTTCATATTGGCCCCATCAATATTAATATTGATACGATTACCAAACATACCATGGTATGAAGCAATACCTGTTAAAGGACCATTTCTATTAACATTTGCTCCCGGAACACGTTTTAATAAAGATGCAGTGTCTTTTAGGCCTGATGAGTCAGGTGCTGTACCAAAAGTTCCAGCTCGCATGGCACTACCTTCAATAACAATGGTTGGTAGTTGTTCCTGCTCAGCATGAGCCTGAAAAGGAAGTACTATTATTGATGCAATAGCAACGGCAAGTTTTGATTTCAAATTTATCCCCTAATAAACCTATTAATTTAAGTTAAGGGTATAAGCATTTTTTATTCCACCCACGTATTTGCTATTAAACAACAATAACCTATATAAAAATAATGCAAAATAAAAAGTTGAAAAAATCGTATTATTAATTAAACTATGTTATATAACACAGATAAATAGGTTATATGCCTTGTTTATCCGCCTTTATAAGCCAAAAATATTTTTTTATGTTCAGCCTTACTAGGTAGGCCTTGCCTCGCACCTATTTTAGTACAACACAAAGTGCCTGCCGCACTAGCGTATAAAAGAATATCTTGCCATTTCATCTGCTTGGCAACTGCTGCTGCAAAAGCACCATGAAAGGCATCTCCAGCACCTGTTGTATCACACACATTAAGCTGCATTGCCTTAAGTTTTCCTAGCTGTCCAGCTTGCTGCCAAATCAGACCTTGTTCGCCCAAAGTAATAACAACAGAGGGAGATTTTTGGGCTAAAAAAGTTAATGCCTTTTTTACATCACCAGCAATTTGACCTGCAAATTTTTCAGAAGCAACGACAAAATCAACTTTATCCATTAATTTTTCTGTTCCTTCGTGTAAGGAGCCTGCATCCAAAATAGTGGGGATATTAAGTTCCCGAGCTAGTTCAGCTAGCTTTAATGAGGTATATGGCTCATGGCCATCAAACAAAATAGCCTTTGCTTTGATTAAAGAAAAATCAACTGCACCCTCAGGCAATGCTTTTGTTGAGCCTTTATAATTTACTAAAGCTCGCTTACCATCAGGTTTAACTAAAATAGTTGATAGTGGAGTAGGAGATTCCCCACGCACAACTAACTGAGTATTGACTTGTTGTTGAGTAAACTCTTGCAGATGCATCTGCCCATAAATATCTTCCCCCAAATATCCAGCAAAAGCCGCTTTTAAACCTAGTTTTGAAACTGTAATGGCAGCATTTGCTGCAGGACCTCCACCACTGGAGATTAAATTTTCTGCAAAGATTTTTTCATCACTTGCGGGGTGTTTGTTTACTGAAAAAACGAGGTCATAGCAGGCATGACCCACACAGAGAACATCAACATTAATTGGTTTTTGGATCATGGTATTTTAAGTTAAATCTTTGAAAGGAATATTAATAGAACCTTTGTTAACCCCTCTATGCCTTAGCTGTCAATTCAATTTCCGTAGGGGCAATCCCTTGTGGTTGCCCGCCATGTGGTCATCCGTTATTTGGTTAAATTTTTGTTAAACGGGTACCCACAAGGGGCACCCCTACGTCAACGACTTCTCCTGCCTTGTCTTAAGGCTGGCTTTAATGGCTTTTCTGCCTCCATTCCTACAAATTCCATTAGTATCGCCAACTCCTTATTATTAAGCTCATAACTATCTTTAGCTCTTACGTTTGTCGGTAAAACCGATGGCCCGTAGCGCACTCTCATCAAGCGACTAACCGTTACACCTTGAGATTCCCATAACCTTCTAACCAAACGATTTCGACCTTCTTTAACCACCACATGAAACCACTTATTTGCACCTTCACCTGAAAAGAATTGAATATCATTAAAATGAGCTTTACCATCTTCAAGCTCTACTCCATCTTTTAATAGTTTAATCATATCTTCAGTAACTTCTCCCAAGATACGCACTGCATATTCTCTATCTAATTCTTGTGCAGGGTGCATTAATCGATTGGCTAACTCTCCATTATTGGTTAGTAATAACAAGCCTGAGGTATTAATATCAAGTCTACCGACCGAAATCCAACGCCCTACTTCCAATTTTGGCAGTCTTGAAAAAACCACAGGTCGCCCTTGTGGGTCTCTTCTGGTAACTACTTCGCCTGTTGGTTTGTTGTAGACTAATACTCGCGTGGTCTGTTCTGTATATTTTTCCCAGTTAACAATTCGACCATTTACCTGAACCTGATCTCCAGATACCAGATGTAAGCCTGGTGTCACTTTTACCCCATTAACACTAATTCGGCCTTCAGTAATCCAGCGCTCCACTTCTCTGCGGGAACCTAATCCGCCCCTTGCAAGTACTTTTTGAATGCGCTCTCCAACAACAGCATTAGAGTCTGTCGAGGTTTCTTCCTGTTTAGTGTCGAGTTTCTGAGCTTGGCTCGATGATTTGCTTTTTTTTACTTGTTTGTTGTTCACTTAATTGCTCTTTACTTACTTGTTCTTCGGTATCAACCTTCTCAACGATTTGTTGTGGCTGACCTGTATCTGTAGTCACTTGCTTTGCAGCAGAAAAATCCAGATCTTTAATCTCATCCAGTGTAGGCAAATGCTCCAATGTTGACAAATTAAAATAATCTAAAAAATCCTTAGTTGTACCATATAAAGCTGGTCGCCCTGGTACCTCTTTATGCCCAATTATACGCACCCACTCTCTATCCAGTAGGGTTCTGATTATATTAGAGCTAACACTCACACCTCGAATATCTTCAATATCCCCTCGGGTCACGGGTTGTCGATAAGCAATAATAGCGATAGTTTCTAGTAATGCTCTTGAATATTTAGGGGGCTTATCTTCAAATAATCGAGAAACCCAATAAGAATAACCCTCTTTTACTTGAAAGCGATAACCGCTTGCTAACCGTGTTAAGCCAACCGGCCTAGACTCATAATCCACTATAATTGAATCAATAGCCAGTTGTATATTTTTTAACTCTGGCCTTTCTAGTTCTGGGTATACTTGCTGTATATTCCTAGTAGTCATTGGCTTATCTGCAGCAAATAAAATAGCCTCTACAATTTTTTTTGTACTCATATCAGGGCTTATTAATTCGTTTGCCTGTGTCCCTTTTATTAAAGCTGAATCTGCCTCATACTGCTGATTTTTATCACCTTGAGATTTTAAGTTAGCATTTATTGTAGCTTCTAATTCCGGCTTAAGAGTAACAAATAACGCTTCTTTTACTTGACCTTCCAACTGCTCTTTTAACGTGTCCTCAACCTCTCCTCTCATACTTTTCATTAATTCTATTCGTATCTGAGCCTGCAAATCTGCAACTATTTCTGGTTCCAGCTGTTTCTTTAAAGCGAGTGTCAATTCATTCCTGATTTCTGGCTCTAATGCAGTTTCCAATTTATCCGTTATTTCTAACTCTAAACTTTGTTTTAATTCAGTTCTTATTTCCGGTTCTATTTCTAGAAATAATTGTTCTTCTACTTTTGCCTTCAGCTCATGCTTAAGCACCGACTGCACTTCCACCCTAATTCCAGGTTCCAGTTTTTTAGTTAATTCTGATTTAAGCTCAAGTTCTAATTTGGGACATAAATCTGCAATAATTTCAGCTCTTAGTTGAGGAGCAAGTTCTTGCATTAAACTTTCTTTAACCTTAGCTTTTAACTCATGTTTTAAAACAATTTCAACTCTTGGCTTAAGACTTTTAGTGAGTGCTGCATTAATCTCAGCACGAATTTCAGGCTCCATTTTTTGACTTAACTCTGCCCTGAGCGTTTCATTAATCTCAGTTTCAAGTTGCTTACTTAAGGTATGAGTTAGTTGCTTTCTAACTTCTGGCTCTAATGCTGTTTCCAGCTCATCTGTTATTTCTATTTCTAAACTCTGGGTAAGCTCGGCTCTTATTTCAGGGTCCAGTTCAAAAAACAGTTCTTCTTCAACTTTGCCTTGTAATTCTTGCCTTAACTCACTTTCGACCTCGTTTTTAAGGTTTTCAGTTAATTTTGCTTTTACTTCAGCCTTTATTTTTGGTTCAAGTTTTTTATTTAACTCAGCTTTAAGGTCTATTTCTAATTTTGGCTTTAAATCAGCAATAAGCTCAGACCTTACATCAGTTTCTAGCTCTAATTTAACGGATGGGCTGATTTCAGCTATTAAACTTTGTTTAACTTCATTTTTTAACTCAGATTCTAATTCTGCTTTAAGTTCAAGCTTAACTTGTTCCGTAAGTTCCTGTTTAAGAATAGCCCTGGATTCAGCCTTAGATTGCTTTGCCTTGCTTTGTTTAGAGCTTTTTATATTAGCTGCCGAGATACAACTTTGCTGAATGTCTGGCGTGTTATTGCTAGCTGACTTTAGATCTAATTCGGATTTCTGCGAAGGATTCAAGCTGGATGATTTCGAGGCATCCTTCTTTACTGAGCTCAAGGATGGCAAGAAAGGTGACAACCACCCCTCCTTTTCCTTCTGCTCTTGTAAATAGCGCTGAGAAAGGGAGGCTATCTGGCCTGTTAAGTTTTTCCAAAATGGCTGCCATTCTTTCACGGACGGATAGGGGCTCTCTAGTTATTTTATGGTGACTAAGTTGCTCAACACGTTTGAGCACATCTTGAAATGCAAAGAGCATCTCTGTTAATTCTATATCAGGAAATTGCTGTTCTACATCAATTTCTGAAAAATCGACAAGTGTATCAAAAACATCGCGCTCATACCTAGGTAACAAAGCAATTTCTTCAGCTGCTTTTTTAATACATTCATACTCTTGTAACTTTTTAATCAGGAAGGCTCTAGGATCATCTTCCTCATCTTCTACATCTGGTAATCTGGGCAATAACATCCTTGATTTGATTTCGGCTAATAAAGCGGCCATTAATAAATATTCAGCCGCTAACTCCAGCTTTAATTCATTCATCATCTCAATATATTTAACATATTGCGTGGTAATATGAGAAATTGGGATATTAAGAATATCTATGTTTTGCCGCCTGATTAAATACAGCAATAAATCCAGCGGTCCTTCAAAAGTATCTAAAAAAACTTTTAATGCATCCGGAGGAATATATAAATCTTCTGGTAATTCCGTATAAGGTGTCCCATCTACCAGTGCTATTTGAGGAATAGCTTCTTTGACAGTATTTTCTGTAATAAGCTCAGTCACAAATTACATACCGGCCATGCCAGCAAACAATCTCAGCATATAGTTTAAAGGCGCACCTAAAATATAACTCAAACCACCTGACCACAATAAAGCAACCAGGATAAAAAACCCGTAGCGTTCTAATTTATTGTATTGCCATGCCAGTCTATTGGGTAAGAAACCCGTGACAATTCGGCTACCATCTAAAGGGGGTATTGGAATTAAATTAATTAATGCCAATACCAAATTAATCTGTATTCCCGCCATTCCCATTAAAATTAAAGGTAATGAAATACCTTGCATTGACAAGGTAACACCTATTTTAACCAGTATAGCCCAGCCACATGCCATTAATAAATTAGACAGAGGACCTGCAACAGCCACAATAGCCATATCTCTTCTTGGGTTTTTAAAATACCTGGGATCAACAGGAACAGGTTTGGCCCAACCAAATATAAATCCGGCTGAAGTCGCAAGCAATAAACCTGGGATAATAATGGTACCTAAAATATCTATATGTTTTATCGGATTTAAGGTCAGCCGTCCTAAGCGTGATGCTGTATTATCACCATATTTTTTTGCCACCCAGCCATGCGCCACTTCATGCACGGTAATAGCAAAAATAACGGGTAATACCCAAACAACAATACGCTGAATTAATGTTAGATCATTCATCATTTTTTAATCTTTCAACATAGGGGCTATGCCAATTCCTTGGCGGGTAATTTCTATATTATTATCAGTACAGTTAATAACAGTGGTTTCTTGTGCTTCAATAATGCCAAAATCTATAATCAAATCGAGCTCTTTTTCTAATTTATCTCTTATTTCATAAGGGTCAGTTTCTGCTTGTGTGTTATCTGGTAGAATAAGTGAAGAACACAACAAGGGTTCGTCTAATTCATCAACAATTAACTGAGTCACTATATTATTAGGAATACGAATACCAATGGTTTTTTTCTTTGGATGTTGAAGCCTTTTAGGAACTTCTTTAGTTGCATCCAAAATAAAAGTAAAAGGACCAGGAGTTAAAGCTTTAATCAACCGGTAAGTATCATTGTTCATTTTTGTAAAGTTAGAAACCTGGGTTAAATCCTTACAAATTAGAGTAAAATCATGCTTGTCACTTAATTGTCTAATAAACCGGATTTTATCCGCTGCTTTTTTATCTCCTATATGACAAGCAATAGCATAAGAAGAGCCAGTAGGGATAGAAACCAGACCACCATTACTTAAAATGTCAACAGTTTGGTGGATCAAACGTCGCTGTGGATTTTCTGGGTGAACTGCAAAATACTGTGCCATAACTGAATAACACTTAAGTCAGGTAAAAAATACTATTGTACCCTATGGGGTGTAGATTCAATAATTCTACTTGATTACCCGCGTATGATTAAAAGTAAGTATAAACCTGAATCCGTGACTTCACTACGGCACAGAACACAAGCTATTGATTCCACA
>CAYYNM010000145.1:0-8344 GCA_964472945.1 uncultured Methylomarinum sp.
ATAAACTATGGGTTAATAGAAATAAAAAACTAATTATAACTGTGTTTTTTCTGAGCAAAATCTTTTGTGGCTTCATAACAAAAAATAAATAGGGGAGAACTAAGATGTGTATAAATGCTACTAGTGTTACTGAAGAAAACTGTGAAATCATAATCATTTTTAGCAGAAACAACGGTAATTAGTAACTACTCGCCTCTATCAGCACTATCAGCAAAATATAGAGTTCCAAATCACGCCCTAGAAAAATGGGTGAGGGTCATATACAGTCCGTCCTACAATTTTCAAGCTGTGATAAGTTTATAGTTATAAAAATTTAAAACAACCATAGAGTTCACTGTGAGCGCAGAGACTTAATGAGCAAAAAATTGTTACTTTGAGGGTATATTTACAGTTAAATAGCCTATTAATTTTTCCAAAATTGGCCTGTTGAATAAAGCCTGGCAAGCACGTCAGGCCTTTCACCTAAAAAATAACGTAGCCGAATACTCCACATTAATAATATTGTTTTTAACACACCAAATTTCTCCCAACGACGACCTGAGCTAAACACCTTAGCTGCAATACAATAAGGGGGGGTTATTTGTTTTAAGCGAGTACAAAGGCTAATATCTTCCATTAATGCAATATCAGGGTAGCACTCGACTTTATCAAATAACACTCTACTCACAAAAATAACCTGATCACCCGTTGCAATACCTGTTAGTCGTGACCGCCAATTCATAAAAAAGGCAACTACTTTTAACATGATAGGTTTGCCTGTTAGTTTTATATCAAAACGTCCCCAACGATTAGCTGCAGGTTTAATTAAATCAATAGCATTTTTAGGTAAGGTAGTGTCCGCATGCAAAAAAATCAATATATCTCCCATGGCAGAGTGAGCACCAGCGTTCATTTGTCTGGCTCGGCCTTTGTCGGCAATAATGACTTTATCTGCTAAAGGTCTAGCCAGTTTAACCGTGTTATCTGTGCTTCCGCCATCTGCTACAACTATTTCACACTGCTTGCGAATTTCTTGTAATGGCAATAAGCATGTTTCAATATTACTGGCTTCATTAAATGTTGGAATAATGATTGAAAAATGCATCAACTTAAAGGCTTAAACAATTCAGTTAAATCATCCGAGGTAAGTTTGAGTGCTTGTTCTTTTTTACCTCCATTATAAATACTGTCTGCCAAGGCTTTCTTTTTTTCCTGCATCGCTAGAATTTTTTCTTCTACTGTATTTTCAGTGATTAACTTATAAACAAACACTGGCTTATCCTGTCCAATACGGTGCGCTCTATCCGCTGCTTGTGTTTCTACCGCAGGATTCCACCAGGGGTCGTACATAATCACGGTATCTGCTTCTGTTAGGTTTAAGCCTACTCCTCCAGCCTTTAAACTAATAAGAAAAACATCGGCTTCGCCTGTTTTAAAACGCTCTATGGCTTCGTCTCTTTTTTTAGTTTGTCCGGTTAATTTACTGTATGCAATATTTCGGCTATTAAGTTCTTTCTCTATTAGGCTGATCATTTTAGTAAATTGAGAAAACACCAGAATCCGTCGTCCTTCTTCTAACTGTTCTGGCAACATTTCCATCAGCAAATCTAGTTTGGCCGATTCAGTGACTTTTTTAGCGGCTGTTAAAGGTAATGTTCTTGGGTCGCAACAGGTTTGACGCAGTTTTAACAAGGCATCTAAAATGGTAATATGACTGCGTGCCAAACCTTTATTGGCAATGGCATCACGCACTTTTTTCTCCATAGTAATACGGATAGATTCATACAGTGCCGCTTGTTTATCATATAAAGGAACTGATCTGATAATTTCAGTTTTAGGCGGTAATTCCTTTGCAACCTCTTGCTTTGTTCGACGCAACATAAAGGGTTTTATTCGTTTAGATAAGCGTTCTCGTTGCTCAGAGTCACCATGTACTTCAATAGGGGTACGATAAATTTTCTTAAAAAAAGCACTGTCCCCTAAAAATCCTGGCATAAGAAAATCAAATTGAGCCCATAACTCCCCTAAATGATTTTCCATTGGCGTACCCGTCAAACAAAGACGGTGCGTGGTTTTTATTTCTCGTACTGTTCTAGCCGCTTGAGATTTTGGATTTTTAATGACTTGCGCTTCATCTAACACTAAATAATGATAATCCACATTCAATAAGGCTTCTTTGTCTCTGGGGAGTAGTGGGTAGGTTGTTAAAACCAAATCTGCCTGATTTATTTTATCAAAATGCTGTTTACGTTCAGTTCCCTGTAAAGTAAGGACTTTAAGTTCAGGAGTAAAGCGCTCAGCCTCTCTACGCCAGTTGCTCATTAAACTAGTGGGTGCAACAATCAAACATGGGCTAGTCATTCGACCTTGCTGTTTTTCTAGTAATAAGTGCGCTAAGGTTTGAACTGTTTTACCTAGGCCCATATCATCAGCAAGAATACCTGCGAAATTATATTCCCGTAAAAACTGTAACCAATTAAGACCTTGCTGCTGATAGTCTCTTAATGAGGCCTTTAACCCTGTGGGTATGTCAACATCTGCAATACCTTCAAAATTCTTTAGTTTCTTCCCTGTTTCAAGTAATGTTTTTCCTCCCTTAATGCTAAAAATGCCATAGTTTCCAGAGTCAAGATCAGCAAGGACAGCCGAATTAAACCGAGATAATGTTAATGAACCATCTTCATTTAAACTAGCGCTATCAAAAAGTTCATAAACAATATCCAAAAAAGGCTTAAGCTGGCTGGAGGGAATATTAATATAAGTGTGATCACCAATAGGAAGCATCAAGCTTTCAGGCAGTTCATCCATATCATAGTCTTCTAAGACTGGCATAAGTAATGGCAGTAATGGCATCTTTTGTCCATTAACATTGACCTTAAAATTCATCTCAAACCAGTCATTATTATTTTCTTCTTCTTCAATCTCTGTTTGCCAATCACCTACTGTTTGAAAATTAAGCTTAAAGTTTTCATCTGTTTCAATAATCCAGCCTTGCTCTTTTAATAACGGCACACTATTGTCAAGAAAATTAGCCCATCGCTGAGCACTATTACTCATTGAGCCATTTGCAGGGCTGACAAAAACTAACTCTTCGTGATTGGTGAACTCCGTTACCATAAAACCCAGTTCGTTCAAATAGTCAAAGGCCTTATATTCACTCGCATTATCTCTGTGAATACGAAAAAACCCTTGCTCAGTTTGAGCAATAGCAAAAGAATCTGGAGTATAAGCAGAAATAATTTTATCGCCATACATAAAATTTAACTGAATAAAATGTGAGTAATGACTGGAGTTGGTCTGCCTACCAAATAAAATAATTTTTGGCGTCGGTATTACTCCCTCCACCTCTACAAGTTCAATTTTCTTGGGTGCAGGTAAGGGGATACTCGGGAAATCCAGAGTTAAACGGTGACTAAATTCATCAACATACTGTTCGGGTACTTCTGGAATAGATATAATTTTCTCTAATTCTTGTTGAGAAATATCTAAAGCTTTTATATTGCCTAATATATTTTGTTTTTGATCAAAATATAAGGGTGGCTCGGTTAGTATTAAAGTAGCTTCCGGCTGTATTTCCAGTTTGAGCTTATAGCTTGTTTCTTGCTGTTTCCACAAAAAGTTAAGAGCTCGAGAATCTCCCCGTTGAATGGCTGAACTATGATGAGATTGCCAAAATAACCGACCTGTTTCCAGTAATTTGGAAAAAATAACAGCCCCAACACTTCCCTCAATTTGAAATTCGTCTTGATAATTTGAACTTAAAGTTAAAAGCATTTTTACAATCTCTTCATCAATAGCTTGTATATAATCGCTATAAGAAAAGCTATAACGTAGACTATTTAAAGACATTTTTCGTCCTTTATTTAAACCACCTTTTTTATTGTTTCTGGTAATAAAAAAATCTAGCGTATAAAGATAAGGGGCTTTGCTTGGTTTCAGTATATATACAATAAACTCATTATTTTTACCCTGTTCAACAACGGGTGTGTCAAAATCATTTAACCACTCCAAACATGAAGGTACATTCGCTCTAACTTGCATTTGTTGAGCACTAAGCTCTATAAATAACAAACAAGCTGCAGCAATATGTTTACAGTTAAATGACATTGGGCAAGAGCAATCCCCATCAATAGAAGCAGAAGAATAATCTTTACGCCAGTCAACTCTAATGGTTTGCTTATAAGAATTGTTTCTACTTCCTTTAATGGATGTGTTAAATACTGTATATAAAGTCTGGTCTTCTATAATTTCTAAATTAAGTACTCGACTATCATTATAGTATCCCAAGCCTCTCGAGTAATAACTGTCACCACAGGCATACTTGATATCAGACCTTAGTAATTTTTTATGTTTCATCATAAACCTAATAAACCTAAACCTTTCTTAACTGTTTTATAAAAATAAAACTTATAAACAGCAATAATAAAACAGAAATCCCCACTAAAACCAATGCAAAAGGTACGCCCACAAAAAAATCAAACTGTTGTTCTGTGATTTTTCCATCAACGCCATGTAAACGTAATTTTAGGGCATAAATATCTCTTGTCTGAATGTCACTTTCAATAGAGACCACCTGTTTAGAGAAATACTGAATGGGTAATTGCTTAACTACAGTAAAGGCATTATCTGAAAAACTTATAAGCGCTAACCAGGACTGTCGTTTTAATAACCATATCTCTAGCCCCATACCACTTAAGTCAGTTGTGATCGAGTCAAATTTTATAATGGTTTGTCCTAAGTGGGGGAAGTTCCGACAATAATGTTTATCTGGGTTGCTGCCTTTAAATTGGTAGCCGCTCACTCTAAGATCTATATCATCGATAGATACAAGGCACTCATTATTTCCATGAGAACCTTGATGGGCAAGTAGAGTGGTAGAAAAAAACAGCATAAAACACGCTGTGAATATTACTTTTAACACCTTAATTCTTCTCATTTTAATGGCTAATAACAGTGAGCATTATACTTCACCTTATTTATAGTATTTAGTAGAATAACTATTTTTTTGTATCTAGCATTTGTTCCAGCTGTTCACAGTAAGCTTTTAACACCTTAATACGTGCATATTTTTTATCATTTGCCTCCACCATAATCCAGGGGTTTTGCTGGGTACTGGTTCTGGTGACCATTTCATTAACCGCAAGATTATATTCATCCCACTTCTCACGATTACGATAATCCTCTTCAGTAATCTTATGCTTTTTGTAGCTGATTTGTTCACGCGCTTTAAATCGTTTTAATTGCTCATCTTTATCTATATGCAACCAAAACTTTAACAATAAAGTGCCATGATCAGACATTGCCTCTTCAAAATTTACAATTTCTGAATAGGCTTTCTGCCATTCACTAAGCTTTGCAAAACCTTCAATACGTTCAACAAGCACTCTGCCATACCAACTTCTATCATAGATGGTTACCTGCCCAGCCCTAGGAATATGTCGCCAAAACCGCCATAAATAGTGATGTGACTTTTCTTCATCCGTAGGTGCTGCCACAGGAATAACCTGATAACTTCTAGCATCTATCGCATGCGTCAAGCGCCGAATTGCCCCCCCTTTACCTGCAGCATCCCAACCTTCAAAAACCAAAATACTAGAGCGTTTCTTTTCATGTGCTTGACGAGATAATTTATTTAACTTGCCCTGATAATTAGATAATTTACTGTTGTATTCCTTTTTATCCAGCTTCAGAGATAAATCGAGGGAGTCCAATAAATTTTTTTGTAAATCATTGGTCTGCAAATTATTATCTAGTGGCTGATTCTGCTTCAAATATTCACGGCACTCGATATGTTGCTCCATACGACTTAAAACATGCTGTCCAACTGTTAAGCTACTATAGCGAATATCAGAGCCATCAATTATTAGCCAGGGAGAATCTCCAGTACTGGTTTCTGACAACACATTTTCAGCTACTTTTACAAAATCATCGTACATTTCCAAGTGTTTTTTATCTCTCTCTGTCACTTGCCACTGAGTATCAGGGTTCTTTTCCAGCCTTTTTAATCTGTTTTTTTGCTCACTCTTTTTTAAATGTAACCAGCATTTTATAATTAAGGTGCCATCATCTATCAATTGCTGTTCTAATTGCCGAATCTGCATTAACTCCAACTGTAATTGGCTATCATCAATATTGTTATAGACTCGATTAGAGAGAGGGTTGCTATACCACGAACCCACATAAAGCCCGATAGCCCCCTTAGCAGGTAATGTTCGCCAATAACGCCAAAATTTAGGTCGTTCCTTTTCTTCATCTGAAGGTGAACCAAAGGCACTG
This sequence comes from uncultured Methylomarinum sp., assembly GCA_964472945.1. Taxonomy (GTDB): domain Bacteria; phylum Pseudomonadota; class Gammaproteobacteria; order Methylococcales; family Methylomonadaceae; genus QPIN01. The sequence goes on from CAYYNM010000145.1 coordinate 6,256, forward strand.
GTCCTCATATATCGAGCGTCCATCCACTCATTAAGCAAATTGATAACATCTCCTTTACCCCCACCATCAACCCCCGAGATTAAAATAATGACAGAAAAATCATTCTGTTTGATTTTTTCTTGAGCAAGTAATAGCTGAGTTCTAAGTTCTGGTACCTTTTCGTTATAAATAGATTTCTTTACGGCATGTCCTAACTCTGCAATTTCAAACATTCTCTTTTACTCCCTTACTTTTTTTCATAATAAAATACCATTTTTCCCTATAAAAACAAAGTGTAACAATAAGTCAGTAATTATTGTGCGCCATTTTTGAAACAATCAATTTAATAATTAATAATAATTGTTTTGACATAAAAACATCTCTATGTTCAAATAGCTCCGTCGAAAAAATAAAAATAAATATCGATAAAGTAACTTAATAAATTTTAAGCTACAGCCCTCTGAGAAAAGGGCAATAAAATAATAAAACACTATATTGAGGATTATAAAATGGCTGAACAAGAAGAAAAAAGTAATTTCACAAAAATCGTAGTAGTAATGGCTGTTATTTCTATTACTTTAGTTTTAGTACTAAAAGCTGATGAAACTAAGCATCTAGAACTTGCAGGTGCTTCAACTACACTTGAAAGTAATGCTCAGGCATTACAAAGTGTTAAAAGATTCGAAAATAACTTCGAATAAGATATTTAGACCTTTCATCATCCTGATGAAAGGTCTCTAACATCCATCTGTAACATCCTTTAATTTTCTAACAAAGAAAGTTAGCAAAATCTTATATTATTCTGTAAGCTTATATCTTTATCACAAGCATTAGATAAACCTAGCTTTCAAAAATAATTTATTTTGCTTAAGAAAAGGAAAAAATCATGAAAAAAACTAACAAAGCACCTTTAGCAATTGCTATTGGAAGCACTCTTGTTTCAGGCATAGCATCAACTGCAGTTCAAGCAGAAACCACTTTAAACACCGATAATAATCCTTTTGCAATAACTGATCTATCAACTGGTTATATGCAAACAGCAGCAAGCGACTCAGGCAAAATGAAAGACGGTTCCTGTGGTGAAGGTAAGTGTGGTGGAGCAATGCAAAAAGGCTCAGAAGAAAAAACAGCAGAAGGAAGCTGCGCAGGTAATAAACCCATGCCAAAACCTAGCAAACCCAATAAAAATAAAGAAGCTAAATGCGGCGAAGGCAAATGCGGTAGCTCAATGTCTATGTAGCCAAAAGTAAAGGTTATGTCACCGTTAAGTGTTGAAGTGGCTCTTAAAAGTACTCTCCTACTGGAGTGGGAGGGGGAGAGGAGAAATAAAAAACTCCCTTCTTCTTTAATATTTTCTTATAAATCAAAAGATAAAAAAGAAATGAAGAGAACTCTCTTCCCTGTACTTTTTGCAAGAAAATAGAGCGTCGGTTTGACAGAGTTATATCCTTTTACCAGAACTTATAATTTTTTCCATTGTCTATAGAATAATTATCTTCAACAGGATAAGCATTATGAAATGGCTCTTAATTACTCTGTTACTATTTTTAAATGGTTGCTCAGGTTTGCCCACTACAATGCGTGGCAACAATTATTCCACGTTAAACTTAAGCACTGTAAAAACCAATATACCTGCCTATCAAAACCAGGCCTTTCGCTGGGGAGGCACTGTAATTAATGTGCTTAATAAGAAAAACTCAAGTCAGATTCAGCTTCTGTATTACCCCATCAGCCGTTATGGTAGACCCTTAATTGAGCAAAAAACTGAAGGCAGATTTGCTATCACCAGCCCTCTATTTTTAGACCCCGCTATTTATAAAGAAGGCACTGAAATCACTGTTACCGGTATTTTATCAGGTGAAATTAAACAAAAAATTGGTAAAAAAATATTAACACTTCCTCTTTTAACTGTGAATAACATTCATATATGGCCTGACCGCCAACGAATTGATGACCAGGTATACCCGTATTCTCCTTACGCTTCGCCTTATTATCCATATCATAGGTGGGACAACTGCTATTATTAATCGGCCCGAAATATTCACTATGTACTCTATGTTCCAGTTTTTTTAACTTGAATTCAGAAAATACTAAAAACCATAGAGATAAG
>CAYYNM010000146.1:0-8343 GCA_964472945.1 uncultured Methylomarinum sp.
AAGTTGAATTTGGTGTGGATATTCATGCTTAACTACAAATTCGACCCACTACCAAAATTGTTTTTCAAAAAAAATGATTATGACTTACACAATCGTTGTAAATTTAGCTATGATGAAGATATAGTTTGATAAAAAGGATAAAACCATGACAACAATTACTGATCCCAAAATTGGCAGTTGGTATAAAGACGTTGAAAACGACTTAACCTTTAAAGTAATTACTTTAGAAGAAAGTGATGACACCATTGACGTACAATATATTAATGGTGATATTGGCGAATATGACTTTGACTCTTGGTACAACTCCACATTTGATTTTATTGAAGCACCTGAAGACTGGAGTGCGCCTTTTGATGATGTTGAAACCGATGATCTAGGTTATTCTGATCCTGATGTACATAGTAAGCCAGATGAAGAAGACCTAAATATTTCTGATATATTGGATAATTAAGGTCGCTCTTAATGAAGATGAGTTCTCAACAATTCCTGGACTGGGAATCTAAAAGCATTACATTGCTTGCCATGTCGGGTGCAGGCAAAACCACACTAGCAAACAAACTACCAAGAGATAAATGGTTTCATTACTCTGTTGACTATAGAATTGGCACAAAATATTTAGGTGAGCCGATTCTAGATAATATTAAACGTCAGGCTATGGACGTTCCGTTTTTAAAAAAACTTCTATTATCTGATTCTATTTATATCCACAATAATATTACAGTCGACAATTTAGCACCTGTGTCTAGCTTTTTAGGTAAACTTGGTAACCCGTCACTAGGAGGCCTTTCTATAAAAGAATTTAAACGTAGACAAGCTTTACACCACCAGGCAGAAGTCGCGGCATTAAATGATGTTCCCAGTTTTATCCATAAAACCGAAGAGATTTATGGCTACAAGCATTTTTTAAATGATGCGGGGGGAAGTGTATGCGAGCTGGATTCCCCCAAAGTTTTAGAAACCTTAGCTAAATATAGCGTTATTATTTATATAAAAATTCCAGAAGCACTAGAACAAACTATTATCTCAAGAGCTAAAACTGATCCAAAACCATTATATTACAGAGAAGCATTTTTAGATGAAAAACTAGCTGAGTTTATGCACTCTCATCATTATACCGATCCCAATTTAATACCGCCTGATGATTTTGTAAGTTGGGTATTTCCTGAATTATTTAAGTCTCGACTACCTAGATATCAAGCCATTGCAGATCAATATGGTTACACTATTGATGCAAATGATGTGGCTAAGGTTTCTAATGAAGCTGAATTTATTCAGCTTATTGCTAGTGCTATCAGCAAACAAGGAAATTATTAATTATGCCTTTAGTGGCCCATACAAATTTACCTACTTTTCAACGCCTACGAGAAGAAGGCGAAGATATTCTGAATACAAGTCGTGCTAGCCATCAGTATATTCGTGAACTGCATATTGGTTTACTTAACATTATGCCTGATGCAGCTCTTGAAGCGACTGAACGACAGTTTTTTCGTTTAGTAGGTGCTTGTAACCAAATTGCACAATTTCATGTTCACCCTTTTACTATTGATGGTTTAGAAAGAGGGCTTGAAGCGAAGGCGCATATTGCACAATATTACGAATCTTTTGAGCAGATCAAATTAGATGGCCTGGATGCATTAATAATTAGCGGGGCAAATGTAACACATGCACATTTATCTGAGGAAGGTTTCTGGCAACCTTTAACTGAAGTGTTTGATTGGGCAAAAGAAAATGTCACCTCGATATTATGCTCTTGCCTTGCGACGCATGCTTTAATTGAATATTGTTATGGTATTGAGCGTACACTACAAGCCCAAAAATGCTGGGGGGTTTTCTCACATAAAGTACTCGAACGAACTCATCCTCTAGTGGCAGAAATCAATACTCGTTTTGATGTACCTCACTCTCGATTTAATGCGGTCTATCAACAAGATCTGGAACAAAAAGGTATTATAGTTTTGGCTACTAGCCCACAAGTAGGTGTTCATCTTGCAGTCAGTTCAGATGGAATTAGGGTCGTTTTCTTTCAAGGACACCCTGAATATGATGACTTAAGTTTATTAAAAGAATATAAACGTGAAGTGATGCTTTTTTACCATGACCAAAGAGCTGGTTATCCACCTTTTCCAGAAAACTATTTTGATACGGAGGCAAAGCAGATATTAACAGAATATAAAAAACATGTTGAAATAGCTAAAAATAAACAACTAGCGTTACAAACATTTCCTGAATCAGCCCTTTTAAATCACCTGGATAATACTTGGCGTGATACTGCAAAAGCGGTATTTAATAATTGGTTAGGTAAAGTTTATCAAATTACCAATCAAGATAGGCGGTTACCCTTTATGGACGGAATAGACCCTAAAAACCCTTTGGGTTTAAAGCAGTAATAATTTTTAGCATTGATTAAGCTTGAGTAAAATATCGAATACTTTTGCTACAGAGATTACCGAGAACAATAAGCGTTTGATTGTTAAAGCTCAGAGTTCTCAGAGGCTGTGAAAGTATATGCTTTTAGCACCCCTCTTTGAAAAAGAGGGGTGGGGGAGATTTTATTTTAAAGATAAAGCTTTTAATATCAATGTCTTATTGTTTTATTGTTTTATAAAATCCCCATCAATCCCCCTTTTCCAAAGGGGGAGGTAAAAAAGAGAATACTTTCACAGCCTCTCAGTGTTTCTCGTGGTTGTTTTTGTAGGTCTTAATATTACCTTTTGGAGCAAGTCCGAAGCCATATCTAATTGGAGAAGTAGACCATACTTTGTTTATTTATTGATATTTATCCATCTTAGCTAACTTAGCAAGTGCTTGACTGGCTTTTAACTTGACTGCATCATCTATTTCGGTTGTTTTATAAATTTTTGGCAACAAACCCTCTGTAACCAAGGCCTCTTTAATCCAGCGTTTAGTCATTCGGTAGCTTGTTGCGATTTTATCTACATCACCTGTTTTAGGATTGCGTAAACTGCCACTAACAGGTTTAGCTTTAATGGCCGTCACTTTTTTAGTCGCTGTCGGTTTTTTTGGTGCTGGTTTTGCTTTTTCAACAACTACCTTTGGTTCTGGTTGTTTGATAGTTTCAGCCACAGTTGTCGGTTTTACTTCAATTGGAGGTTCTTTTTTGGTATCTTTTTTACCAACGACACTTTGTATAACATAAACGACATACACAATCAGTAAAACAAATAAAACTTCTGTCATAGCTCTTCCTCTTTTTAATTATTGATTATAAAAACTAAAACCTGAAAATAAACTGCAATCTTACCAACAAACTTCTTTCTTGGCTAATATAGGTAAATCATTTCTTAATCCCATTGCATGATTATTAAATATCTGTTTCACAAAAGGCGTTTTATTAATTAAATTCATTCCTGCTGAACGCAATGAAATAGCTGGTACGGCTGTTGTTGCAAAGGTTTTATTAATGGCATCCATACTAGACATCATTAATAAATTATCGCCTTTTCTCCAGCGTTCATATTGACGTAAAAACTTGTTGCTTGATAATGGCCGCCCTGCTTGTTTAGTTTTTATCACTAATTCGGATAGCGCAGCTGCATCTAATAAACCTGCATTGGCCCCTTGACCTGCTAATGGGTGCATAGCATGTGCCGCATCCCCTATTAAAGCAAAACTTTTATCAGTATAACGATTGGCATATTGAAATCGTAATGCAAATGAAGCTCTTGGACCTGTCGATAACATACGCCCTAAAATACCCCCAGAAGCTTGTTCTAATTTCTCTAAAAACTCAGCATCACTCAGTTGTACATAAGTTTTGGCTGTTTCGGTTTTTAATGTCCATACAATTGAGCATTCTCCCGTTCTCAATGGTAAAAATGCTAAGGGACCTTCATCTAAAAAGCGTTGCCATGCGGTAAACTGGTGACTTTTTTCGGTACTAATCGTGGCGACTAAACCATCCTGATTATACGGCCAGCCGGTTACATCAATTCCTGCCATTGCTCTTAAACTAGAACCCCGGCCATCGGCAGCAATAATTAAATCAGCTTCGAAATGTCGCCCATCCTCTAATGTTAAGGATCGTCCATTGTCTATCAATTGCATTGTAGAGACTTTAGCATCACTCATACAAGTTGCTGACTCTAAGCTTTCTAACTTGTCCCATAATGCAGCAACAGTAAATCTATTTTCTACAATATGACCTAATTCATTAAATATAGTATCTGCACAATCAAAATGCAATTCGCCATCTGCTTTTGCATCCCAGACGCGCATGTCTTTATAAGCACAAACACCACGCTGTACGATACCTTCCCATGCTCCTATTGTTTCTAATATATTTTGTGAAGCACGGGTTAATGCTGAGACTCTAATATCCACAGAATCATCAGTCCACTGTCTTTGTGGATTAAACATATCTAATAGAGCGACTTCTACACCGGCAAGGGCTAATGCACATGCTGTGGTTGCTCCAACAATACCCCCACCAACAATAATAACTTCAAATCTTTGTTGCTTATTTTGCATCATTTTACCTTCTACTCCCAACTCTTGGTAAGCGCCCAGCTAACCCCATTGCATGTTTTGCCAGCACAGATTTTGCTGCTGGGATATGATCCATTAACGCTAAACTGATACTTCGTGCTGCGGCCATTGGCAACCAGTCTGAAGAAAATATTTTAACCACACTATTAGTAAAACCAATGGTGTGATCGTGATCTTTCTGTCTACTTTCGGCATAATGATTTAACATGGCTTTATCACCGACATCAGCACTATTGCGCTGTTGTTCCAGTATTATTTCAGCCAACTGAGCTACATCACGAATACCTAAGTTAAAACCTTGACCTGCAACAGGGTGTAACTGATGAACTGCATTACCAATAATAACTGCTCTTCCAACCACCATATTATCTGCGCGGATTAAACTTAATGGAAAAGCTACTCTCGGTGCTGTTAATATTAAAGCACCTAATTGATAACCAAAGCATTCTTGTAAACCAGCAAGAAAATCAGCTTCACTGCCTTTCATTAGGTTATCAGCCTGCTCTTGAGTTCGTGTCCAAACTACTGAACATTCATTATCATTAATAGGTAACATGGCTAAAGGACCTGATTGAGTAAATCGTTCATAAGCCACATTATTATGAGGCACTGAAGACTTAATCGTTGTCACTAATGCTGTTTGCCCATATTCTGTGACTTGCTGAGAAATCTCTAACAGTTTGCGAACGGAAGATTGTCCTCCATCCGCACCGACTAATAACTTAGCAGATAGGTTAATTGATTGTTTACCTTGCTTTAAACTAACATTAACAGCATCTGGACCAGATATTAATCCAACAACACGCGCTGGACAAATTTGTTTTACCCCTGCCTGTTCAACCAATTTAGCAATATGAGTTTCAATATCTCTAGCACTAATAACGTACCCTAAGGCATCAACACCTTGTTTTTTTGCAGATAACCGCGCTTTGCCAAAGTGCCCTTGATCCGATATGTGAATATTTTTAATTGCTTCTGCTTGTAATTCAAGACCATTCCAGGCATTAAGGGCTTGTAATAATTTAACTGTTCCTGCAGATAAAGCTAAAGCTCTATTACCAGCGGGTGAGTTTTGTAATTGCTCGCGGGTATTCGCTTCTATAATCGCTAACCGTAAGCCTGAATCTTTTAGTGCTAGAGCAAGACAGTTTCCTGCCAAGCCCCCCCCTACTATTAATATATCGTAATCATGCTGCATTTAGTTTGCCTGCATTAAGCGTTCAATTTCATCAATTTCTTTCGGAGCTATATGGGTTAATACCTCATATCCTGTTTTTGTTACCAGCACATCATCCTCAATTCGAATACCAATACCCCGCCATTTTTCATCAACAGAGTCACAGTTTTCAGGAATATAGAGACCAGGCTCAATGGTTAAAACCATGCCAGGTTCCAATAAACGCCATTCACCATCAACTTTATAGTCACCGACATCATGAACATCCATTCCTAACCAATGGCCAATTCTATGCATATAAAATTGTTTATAGCCTTCATCTTCAATGAGTTTGGCAACAGAACCTTTTAATAGACCAAGTTCAACCAGCCCAGTTGTTAATACTTTAACAGAAATATCATGTGCTTCATTCCATGGCTTATTAGGCTGAATTTGTTCAATGGCAGCATATTGTGCGTCTAAGACTAATTGATAAAGCTGTTTTTGAGCTGGACTAAACAGGCCAGACACTGGAAAAGTCCGAGTAATGTCAGCGGCATAATGATCACACTCTGCCCCGGCATCAATTAATAATAAATCACCTGTATTTAGTTTATTTTTATTCTCTACATAGTGGAGGATGCAAGCATTTTTACCTCCAGCAACAATAGAAGGATAAGCAACATATCTTAAACCCTGTTGCATAAATTCATGCACAACATCTGCTTCTATCTGATATTCATATAAGCCAGGCTGACACTTTTGCATAGCTCTTATATGTGCTCTAGCAGAAACTTCAGCTGCCTTACGCATTAATTTAAGTTCTTCAGCACTTTTAAATAATCGCATTTCATGCAATAAATGCTCTAGGGAAACTAACTCACCTGGAGCATTTATACCATTTCTGGATTGTTTTCTGATCTTGGTTATCCATTCTAAAAGCTGATGGTCAAGGTCTGGATCTCGTCCCATTGGATAAAAAACTTTAGCTTTATTTTCCAACATACCAGGTAAAATTTCATCCATATCATCGATTGGAAATGAATCATCCGCTTTATAATGTTCGGTTGCACCTTCTAAGCCAGCGTGTGCACCTTCCCATAAAGCTTTTTTTTCATCAAATTCACGACAAAATAAAATATACTCGCCCTGTTCACGGCCGGGAATAAAAACAGCTAAGGAATCAGCTTCATTAAAGCCGGTAAGATAATAAAAATCACTGTCTTGTCTAAAAGGAAACTCAACATCTCTATTACGAGTGTGGTTTGATGCACTGGCAACAATCGCTATATTGCCACTGCCAACTTGTTCCATTAACGATTTTCGACGTTTTTTAAATTCGTTTTTATTCATTATTAATGTGTTTTTGTATTTTTCGCTTGTTCCATAAACTGATCTTTAATTAGCATCACAGCCACTCTTAAATACTCTTGTATTTCAATTAATGCAGCCTCAAGCTCATCAATTTCTTCTTGACTCAGTTCATCATCAATCTCTGAATCTAGCTTGGTAAATTCAACAATATCTTTTATTATTTCGCCTGTTTCACCAGGCCAGGTTGATTCTGAATGAGCATGCCCTATACCAAACAAAAATCCTTCACACCATACTCTTATTGCTTCAAGTTGTTCATTTAAGGGTTCATCATCTCCTGGTAAAAAAAGGGCATATCTAAACCCCTCATCTTCACCATTTAATAGCTTACGTGTTTGATCAAACAAGCCGGCTAATATAGTTTTATCTTCATCAAGCAATGTTATATCGTCATCAAACAGCTCAGAGAGCCAGATACTCGACTCTATCTTGCTTTCTAAACTTAACATGCCAGTCGCCAAACCATGTGCTTCAGCTGAGGTAAAATCTATTTCATTTTTCTGGAAAATTTTATTAATTGTCTGATAAGCCATAAATTATGCAAAAAACCTGTTTATGTTTTAAAAAAATTATCCTGCTTATGCTAACATTATTAGATAATTAACAGGAATTTTATGCTGTTATTTTAACAGTGTATTAATTCCAGCAAAATACGTCTAAAGAATTAATAGATTATTTATTGCTTTAACTACACAAAAACACCTTATGTCAGATATAGAAAGCGATACATCAACAGAACTAAAAGACTTAGAAGAGAAGCTAGATAAGCTAATTGAAAAATACAATTTAGTTAAAAGTGAGAATAGTAGCCTAAAAACCAGGCAAGACTCTCTGGTAAAAGAAAAAGCTAAGTTATTAGAAAAAACTACTATTGCTAGAACACGCGTTGAAGCAATGATCACTCGTTTAAAATCAATGGAACATGGATCATGAGCACTAAAGATAAATTAGTCCCCGTTGCTATTAAAATTCTGGGTAAAGATTATCGTGTAGCCTGTACTGAAGATGAGCAAGAAACCCTTCAACAAGCCGCTCATGAGCTTGATAGCAAAATGCGCAAAATTCGTGATACGGGCACAGTGAATGGGGCAGATAGAATAGCTGTGATGGCCGCCCTAAACTTAACACATGAACTTCGTCAGGCTCAAAGCCAAAATGTATCTCCATCAGAGTATATCTCCCACCAATTGGCTAATTTGCGTCACAAGATAGAAAACGTTTTAGAAAGTACTTAAATACAGTTAGAACCCCCTCCTAAGTAGGCAGGCATAATTAACTTAACAATTTATTTTCGTCATTCCCGAGTG
>CAYYNM010000147.1:0-8298 GCA_964472945.1 uncultured Methylomarinum sp.
AGTATTAGTGTCGCACTTTTAAACTGTCAACCCTCCCGTACAACTCGAACCTTGCCCAGCAGTACAACCATAGCAATGCTCGGCAACAGTGATGGGTAACTCTTCGGGCATATGCTCCAATAATTGACTCAAGTGTGTTGTTTTTCCTGTTATCGGTAGTTCTAGCATCTGGTTAAAATCACAGTCATAAACATTACCCTGCCAATCTACACTTAGTAATGTTTTACACATGACTTGTTCAAGGTTTTCTGTTTGATATGCTTGTTTTAATAAGGTCATATAGTCATCAAATTGGCCTTTTGCCAATAACACTGCACCAAAACGTTTAATAGGCATATTAGTGATAGTAAACAACTGATTAAATTGAATATTGAAATGCTGTTTTAGGAACTGACGGTATGACTCTTCTAGTTGTAACTGAGGAGCAGGTAAAGATATTCCCTGAGGGTTAAACACTAAATTTAAAACCAAACCACTGTCGTGCTGACCATAGCCTAATTCATTTAATATTTTTAATGCCTTAATTGAAGCCGTAAATACGCCTTTTCCACGCTGAGCATCCACATTATCTTCTAAATAACAGGGTAAGGAAGCAATCACTTCAACTTGTTGCTCGGCTAAAAATTCAGCCATATCTTCATACCCTGGCTCAACTAAAATAGTAGGGTTACACCGGTCCATAACATGTAACCCTTGTTTTCTAGCCTGTTTGACTAACCAACAAAAATCAGGGTTCATTTCAGGGGAACCACCTGTTAAATCAAGATTTTTAAGTTTATATTTTTCAGCAAACTGTAGCGCAACTTGCATATTTTCCCGGCTCATTAATTCGGTTCGTTTTGGCCCGGCATTGACATGACAATGTGTACAACTTAAGTTGCACAAATAGCCTAAATTCACCTGCAACGTTTGTAATATTCCTCGCCTTATATTTGGAAAACTACTTTTTAGTAAAAGGGCTTTAGAATCACGCATTTTTAGTTTTATATCTGTTTAAAGGTAAAGTATCCAAAAATTGGATAAGATTATTCTGTTCATTCGTTGGTTCAGTTAAATTTGTCATTATGTCTTTTAAGAGAACTAAATCTTGCACTTCATCAATATCACGCAAACAATCAATTGTTTTAATATCACCTAATTTCTCAATTTTATTGAAAAATAGAATACCTGTATCGGGTTTACTATAAACAACATCTGTCCAAATCTTTTCTGGAATATTACAATTACCTGCAACCATCCAAAAACCACCATCATCACTTGGAGCAAAAGCCAACCTGGCTTGCTCTTGGTGGTTTAACCAAACAGGTATTGACAGTAATACTTTAACGGTCATCTGTGGAATATCGGCACCTACCAGTATTACAAAATCATGCTGTTTTAACAATGTATGGTATATATGGCTCATACGTTTACCTAAGCCACCTTCTCCTTGCCAAATACAGGGTAAATCTTGCCAATACGTGTGGCTTTCTGCCACTTTTTCTGCCACTGCATAATAACTTTTAATATCAGCCTGTTTACTCAACTCTTTAATAACTGAGGCAACAGAACGTGCTGAAGCTAAATGAAATATTTCTGCTATTTTTTGACTTAAGGTGGCTGCTAAGCGGGTTTTAACAGGTGATAATCCAGGTGTTTTTACAAAAACAGCAATAGCACCACTCATTATTTATATCCTTTAAAACAAATTCTTATAAAACCTAACAACAAGCAACTCCTGATTCCAATGACATGTTTGTATTAGGTGGTGCACAATCGAACAAGCCAAAATGAGTAGATTTATCACCCATAAAATCAAAATGTTTGGCGTATCGTCCCATTGCCAACATATCATAGGTATTTCCACAAACACGTAATGGTTTCGCTGTCTCAAAATGATGATGGTCATCAAGATCAAACGCATGGGGATGTTCTGATATTGTGCCTTTATAAATAGCAAGCTGACCAAAATCTTCACAACGATCTTCTAATGGCGTTTTAAAAGCACGGATGGTGATTGATTTAAATTTAACCATGCCTATTTTAGCGTCTACTTCTGCATCTTCAATTTCAATAGGCGTTTGTTTAACAATGCGTACATCAGGACAACCAAGGTCATGCATAATACGACGAAAATCTTCCCAATATAATGCTCCGCCTAAACATTCACCTAACAGAACAGGCTCCGTTTTTAGTGCTTGAGGTACCCGCCTATCAGAGTAAACATCAGAAAAATAAATTTCACCACCGAGTTTTAAAACCCGTAAAATTTCTGATAATACTTGTTTTTTATCAGGTGATAAATTAATGACACAATTTGAAACCACAAGATCAATTGAATTATCAGCAATACCAGCAGTAGCTAAATCTTCCATATACCCTTGTTTAAACTCGACATTAGACTGAGCATACCCATAACGCTGAGCATGCCAGTTACTATGACACTTGGCAACAGCCAATTGCTCCTCTGTCATATCAATGCCAATTACTTTTCCCGTCTCCCCCACCAGTCGAGATAGCAAATAACAATCCCTACCGGTACCACAACCTAAGTCTAGTACGGTAGCCCCTTCGAGTGCTGTTGGCAAAGGAGTGCCACAACCATAATAACGTGCCACGACCTCAGGATGTATATCTGCTAATAGCGGCCTTAGATATTGAGGAATAGCATCCAGCGTGCAACATGCACTTGTTTTTAAATCTTCATTAGATTTTAACACTTGACCATAGTAATTTTGTACTGACTCACTGATTGCTGTATTACTCATTTCTTCTCCCGTTTTAAATCTTACAAGTTATCTTAATTGACCTGTAGTTTTAACTTTTAATTATTATTCATGACTATTAACGTATTACAGGTAAGCTAAAAAAGTACTTTTTTGAAGTCCTCAGTGCCAGTAAGTTAAGATGTTTTGTGATTTTGTACTTACGTAGGAGCGGCTTTAGCCGCGATATCGCGGCTAAAGCCGCTCCTACAAAAAACCATTTATTTCTTAACTTAAAAGGATAGGAACGTGCACGAAATAACCTGTAATTTATATATCCATGTTACTGTTTAGACTGTATTGCCTTATCTAATGTTTGTTTAATACTTTTGCGTGATTGTTCTGAAAGTTTAGCCGAACCCGATAAAATCTCTTTTCCAGCTCGCCCTGCTTTTTGAGCGATATGATGTAATACCGATATATCTCTTGCGTATTCGCGACATAATCGACATATCATTGTATGTAAGAAAAATTCTAGCTGTTCTTTCAGTGTCAATTTTTTATCCAGTTTTTTTGAAGCTAAATAACTAGCCTGTTTACACGTCAACATTCTAAAAACCTCTACTTAGTTTTTCCAGTTAATATCAAGACAGTGCCTTAATTGCACTCTAACTCTTGATTGCATAACCCAAAAATTATTCATTGTTGAAATGGACATAAGCTCACAAACCTCTTCACTTGACATATTATCGAACTCACTTAACATAAATAATTGAGCCATACGAGGAGGTAAATGTGAAATACATTGTTGTAAAATCACGAAAAATTGATCTTGCTCCATCGCCTTTTCTGGTTTTGACCATGAGGACAAGTTGACTTGCCAATGCCCTTGTTGGTTAAAAAAATCATCATTTTCTGTAACGATATTCTCATCAAATTCCTGTGCGTTTTCGCGTGATGCTTTGCGAAAATAATCAATTACTTTATGTTTTAAAATACCGATTAGCCATGTTTGCTCAGTTGATTGGCCGGTATATTTATCTTTGGCCTTTAGTGCGGCTAAAAATGTTTCTTGCACCAAATCTTCAGCAACTTCTGATTTTCTTACACGAGCCAGCCCATAACGATAAAGAATATCACCATACAATTCTAACCATCGCTCTGGTTTTGATAGCTTATGCGTCATATAACCTGTCCTTTTATTATTGTTTTATTCGGACTATTTAAACACAAAAACCAGCTTATTTAATAGCGTTTACAGACCAGTCATAGGGAATATCTGCAACAACCTTAAATTGCGATAATTCAGGTTTATAGTGCCCAATAAACTCTGAAACACCCCCTGCCTTTTGGAAATCATCTTCAAACCAATCAAATATCTTTGAAACATGAATAGATTTGTTATCTATTTTGAGACCTTTACCTTGATTATTTAAAAACTGTTGCACTTGATTATCTAATTGTAGATTTAACTTTGTTGCTGTGTACGGCTCATCTCTTAAATTTGGGCAACTGACGGAAGCGCACACTATAGCAAAATGTATCCGTGGCTCATCCATTAAGCGAAGAACTTTATTTTCAACCTCTCCCAAAGAAATTGATTTACCACCTATTATACCTGCTGGCTTATTCCACACGGGGTTATACCAACTTCCTATATCTTTAATACTTGCTACCGGCCAATGATCTGACACCATTTTTAAGGCTAAAATATTATAGCTATTGATATAAAAAGAAAGTTTTTCCTGGCGGTTTTCTATTTTATTCAAATCAAAGTTAGAAATATCCTGATATGCTTTTTCTAAACTCCCATTAGTTTTGATTTTTTCATAATCAACCAACATTAATGTAACACCATTTTTTATACCTGGTTTTACATGTTTTAACACGGCGGTATAATTATTCCAGTCAGGCTCTGTTGCATATACTGACCAAGTTGAAAAAAACAAACTTACTATTAATATGACTGATCGCATTTTCTTCTCTGTTATAAATATTAATTTTTAGTCGTTTAAAAAAGCCAATCCTTACATTTTTTTTATTTTAGGGCGCTGGAAATAAATAATCATCCATTATGGCACAGGATTTTTGTTTGTCATCAACCGTGACCAGCGTATGATTAAGGACTCTTACTCTATGTTTATTGGCAGAATTACAATACAATCTTCTGTTTTTCATTTAAATTACCAAGCCTTGTTGCCTAAAATAAAATGTTACTTCATCAGTTAATTTCAGTTACAAGCAAAAAATCAGCTGATACTGTTGCCATTATTCATAAGGATAAGTCATGGAGTTATCAAGAACTTGATCATTTGGTTTGTCAACAAGCTATTGCATTACTTGCTTTAGGGTTAAAACCTCAACAACGCGTAGGTATTTACTTACCCAAACAAATAGAAACCGTTACTAGTTTTTTTGCTACCACACTGGCTGGTGGTGTTTTTGTTCCCATTAACCCTGTCCTTAAAGCCTCGCAAGTCAACCACATTTTAACGGATTGTAATATACAAATATTAGTAACCTCTATAAGCCGGTTAAATAGTCTAAAAAACTGTCTATTAAATACCCCAGAATTACAGACTATTATTGTTGTCGAAAATGACAGACTGAGTACCACGCCCTTTTCTAATCAATCAATACTCTGTTGGCAAGATTTTTTAAATCTTTCAACTGACTTTATATTACCTAAGTTAATTGATACCAGTATGGCTTGTATTCTCTATACATCAGGTAGTACAGGCAAACCAAAAGGGGTGGTTTTATCTCATAGAAATCTCGTTGCAGGTACTGAAAGTGTAGCTGAATATCTTAAAATACAAGCAACAGATAATATTTTAGCAGTACTGCCTTTTAGTTTTGACTATGGGCTTAACCAGCTTACAAGCTCACTATTTAAAGGGGGTTGCTGTACTTTATTAGATTATTTATTACCCCGTGATGTTATCAATGCTATAGAGAAAAACCATATTACTGGCTTGGCCGGTGTACCCTCTTTATGGGTACAACTTGCCAAAGTAAAGTGGCCAGAGATTATTTCTACACATTTACGTTATATGACTAACTCTGGAGGCAAGATGCCAAAAGCCCTGTTAGATTCTATTCAAAGTAAATCACCTAATAGTCAGTTTTATTTGATGTACGGTTTAACCGAAGCCTTTAGATCAACCTACCTTCCTCCGGATAAATTACACTTACACTCTGATTCTATTGGTAAAGCTATTCCCAATGCTGAAATTTTAGTTGTAAGAGAAGATGGTAGTTCATGTGAAGCCAATGAACCAGGGGAACTAATCCATAAGGGGAGTTTAGTGAGCATGGGGTATTGGAATAACCCAGAAGAAACAGCTAAACGTTTTAAACCTGCACCCGACCAACTTAAACAGCTTCCAATACCTGAGCTTGCGGTGTGGTCAGGTGACCAAGTTACCAAAGATGAAGAGGGTTATTTGTATTTTGTTGGGCGTAAAGATGAAATGTTAAAATCATCAGGCTATCGTGTGAGCCCCACCGAAATAGAAGATGTTATTTATAACTCTGGATTAGTCAAAGAAGCTGTTGCTATAGGCATTCCAGATGACTCATTAGGACATCTTATTTATGTTGTTGTCAGTCCTGACAACGAAAGCAAGTTTGAGCCCTCATTACTTATGCAATATTGCAAATCCCAATTAGCAAATTATATGATACCTGCTAAAATCATTGTATTAACCGACTTACCTAAGACTGCTAATGGTAAAATTGATAGAAGCAGTCTCACCGCACAATTTTCTAATTAATTTAGTCAACTCCAGCCTAATTTATGAATAAACCTCAGCATCATAACCGTACTTTATTTACAAACAAAGATAATGAGTTGCTTGTTGGCGGAATAAAATTAACACAATTAAGTCAACGGATAGGCCAAACACCTTTTTACGCTTATGACCGGCAGTTAATTACTCAAAGAATGACGGAGTTACGTCAACAAATGCCGGCTGGTTTAAAAATACACTATGCCATTAAAGCAAACCCTATGCCTGCTTTGGTACAGCATTTGGCAACATTGGTTGATGGCTTTGACCTGGCTTCTGCAATAGAAATGCAAACTGCACTTAACACGCCAATAGCTGCCTGCAATATTAGCTTGGCTGGACCTGGTAAACGCTATCAAGAATTAGAACAAGCAATTGCTGCAGAAGTCACTCTTTATGTTGAATCAGCTAATGAACTAGAATCAATTACTCAAATCGCTGATCAAATGGGTATAACAGCACGTATAGCGATTAGAATAAATCCTGCTTTTGAGCTTAAATCATCTGGGATGAAAATGGGGGGGGGGCCTAAACCTTTTGGTATTGATGAGGAGAATATTCCTTCTCTGATAAGCCGTATTAAAGAACTTGAACTGGATTTTCAAGGGTTTCATATCTACAGTGGCTCACAAAACTTGAAGGCAGAAGCCATTATTGAAGCACAACAAAAAAGCTTTGATTTAGCCGACAAACTATCAGAATATTGCACCCTTCCCTTAGCAAAACTAAATATAGGTGGAGGGTATGGAATCCCCTATTTTGCCGGCGAAAAACCTTTAGATACTCAACGCATTGGTGATGCTTTAGAGAACTCGATAAATCACTTTAAAAAGTCTCACCCACAAACTGAAGTTATTATAGAGTTGGGGCGCTACCTTGTGGGTGAAGCGGGTATTTATGTGAGTAAAATAATAGATAAAAAAATTTCACGGGGGCAAACTTATTTAGTCACTGACGGAGGCTTACATCATAACCTCGCAGCCTCAGGTAATTTTGGACAGATTATTAGAAAAAACTACCCATTAAGTATTGGCAATAAAATACAAGGTAACAAAACAGAAACCGTTACTATTGTCGGGCCGTTATGTACGCCGCTTGATGTGCTGGGGGACAAGGTTACTTTACCTGTTAGCGAAATAGGTGATTTTGTAGTCATTTACCAGTCAGGTGCTTATGGTTACACAGCAAGTCCACATCAATTCTTAAGCCAACCTGTATGTGTTGAAGCCTTAGTTTAAGATATACATTAAAATTTCTTTTAATTTTTAGCTCAAATAATACTATTATGAATAACGAGAACCAAAAATCAACTAATGTTGTCTGGCATCAAGCCACTGTTAGCAGAAAACGCAGGGAAGAAAAAAATCAACATAAATCTGCCGTTCTTTGGTTTACAGGGCTTTCCGGTTCAGGAAAATCGACTTTAGCACACGCCGTTGAAGAAACACTTTATAAACTTGGATTAAATACCTTTGTACTGGATGGCGATAATGTTCGCCACGGTCTTAATAAAGACTTAGGATTTAGTGATACAGATCGTAAGGAAAATATTCGCCGTATTAGTGAAATATCAAAACTTATGCTGGAAGCAGGTATAATTACCCTAACGGCTTTTATTTCGCCCTTTAAAGAAGAACGTGCAATGGCTAGAAGCTTAATGCCCCATGGAGACTTTATTGAAATCCACTGTCAATGCCCTCTTGAGACCTGTGAAACAAGAGATGTTAAAGGCTTATACAAAAAAGCACGTAATGGAGAAATAAAAGACTTTACAGGCATATCTTCTCCTTATGAAGCCCCCTCAAATCCTGAGTTAAGAGTGG
>CAYYNM010000148.1:0-8292 GCA_964472945.1 uncultured Methylomarinum sp.
CAGGATCAGGCGGTGTAATTGGGTAATGTTTATTTTCATAAGCTTCAATTAAAGTCACTAAAATTTCCATATCATCAGCTTCTTTAGTACCTGATTTTGCTTGAAATACTTTCTCAAGTTTGCGAAAACTTTCTTGTAAATCACTTTCACTACGGATTGGTTTAATATTCATTTACGTTCTCAACATTAATTTTATCGTATTGAGCATGTGTTCCAACAAACTTAACCCAAACAATATTTGCTTGATATTGAATTTCAACTATTAATCGGTATTTATTACCACCAATATTAAACACAACTCTATTATTTTTACAGATACTTGCATTTGCATATTGGTTTTTTATAGCTTGAGGTGACTCCCAGTTTGCTTTTATAGCTTCTTCATACCAACTTTCTACTGGAGCTTGAGAATCACTATAAGCTGGGATTTCCCAAAACTTCTTTAACGTACTTTTAGCAATTACACGCATAACTCAACATTCTCCCTAATGGGGAGTTAGTGTAAGTAAAAATACTTTCCTCGTCAAATTTTAATTTTCAAGAAAACATAACAACAAGCTCACTTGACGCTGGAGGATAACCGAGAAACTCTGGCAACAAATTGAACTTTGATAAAAACTGACCTCAAAAAACGTTGCAGCTTCCAGCGGTCAAGTGGAGCGCCTGGTTAGCACACAGGTTTTAGCTATATGGAAATAACTTTGAAGTAGGCTCTTTTTTTAATGCTCTTGATTGTAACAGGGGTTAATCTGTTAGCAACAGAACCTAAAAGTAGTCCTGTGAAAAAAGCTGATTGTTATTAAACAAACAGGACTAGGTCTTTCCTTGCCATATTTAATGCGCTATCGAAAGACCTGCCCCTGTTTTTATTTTTCTGTGCTGTTTTTCTGTTTTCCCCGTCGCCAGTATACGCACCTGTTTTTACTCTGTGTTAGTTAAATACGAATAAAAATCCTGCGCCAGTTGCCAAGCTTATTCCGTGCGCGTCCTCCTCGTTAAACCAATATTTATGTGAGATAAAGGTTACGCGAGGCGATGATGATGGGCAAATGTCAAACCCTAATACCAGAAAATTGAAATATTTCCCCCCCTCATTTTTCAAAAGAACCGTATTTTTCCACACTTAATGGTGACAGAGCTAAAATAGTAAATCTTTTATGCGCTATTACTTAAGTTTAACAGTGATATTGTTCGTCACGCAATTTTTTATAAGTATTAATTAATGTGTTTGTAGATGAGTCGTGAGAGCTAATATTTTCACCGCTTTTAAGCTCAGGCAGGATAGCTTTAGCAAGGACTTTACCTAATTCCACCCCCCATTGGTCAAATGAATTGATATTCCATATAACACCTTGAGTAAAGATTTTATGCTCATAAAATGCCAGTAGTGTACCAAGTGTGCGGGGCGTTAGTTTTTTATACAAAAAGGAATTAGAAGGTTTGTTACCAGGAAAAACTTTAGAGGCTACTAACACAGGGTCAGAGCTACCTATATCATTTTCGACTTGTTGTTTAGACTTACCATTCATTAAAGCTTCAGGTTGAGCCAAGAAATTAGATATTAAAATATCATGGTGAACAGGGGAGTCATAATGACCTTGAGCGGCGGCAAGAAAGTCACAAGGGATTATTTTTGTGCCTTGGTGAATAAGCTGAAAAAAAGCATGTTGACCATTGGTTCCTGGTTGCCCCCAAATAATAGGGCCGGTGCTATAGTCCACTTGTTTACCATCAAATGTGGTCGATTTACCGTTGCTCTCCATATCTCCCTGTTGAAAATAATCAGCAAAGAAATAAAGGGACTGGTCGTAAGGAAGCAAACAGTGAGATTCGGCACCAAAAAAATTATTGTACCAAACCCCGAGTAGAGCCATGGTAACAGGGATATTCTTTTCAAAAGGCATGTCGCGAAAGTGTTGATCCGCAAGATGAGCACCCGTTAATAATTCTTCAAAATTATCCATGCCAATGGAAATGGCAATAGAAAGGCCAATGGCTGACCATAATGAATAGCGTCCACCCACCCAGTCCCAAAATTCAAACATATTCTCGGTATCAATACCAAAATCAGCAACATTTTTTTCATTGGTTGAAATGGCTACGAAATGTTTTTTGATGGCAGATTTGTCAAAAGCAGAATTAAGTATCCATTTTCTTGCTGAGTGAGCATTAGTCATGGTTTCTTTAGTATTGAAAACTTTTGATGCGATTAAAAATAAAGTTGTTTCTGGGTTTAGGCGTTTTAAGGTTGTAATAATATCTGTTTGATCAACATTGGAAACAAAATGTGCGGTTAAGTTAGGTGTGGAATAAGGTTCAAGAGCTGTTGTGACCATTTTAGGACCTAGGTCAGAGCCGCCTATACCAATATTGACAATATCGGTAATAGGTTTGTTGGTGTAACCTTTCCATTCTCCAGACCTCACCTTTTCTGAGAAAATTCGCATTTTTGCTAATACCCGGTTTACGTCAGGCATAACATTTTTACCATCACAGTAGATAGGGGTGTTACTTTTATTTCTAAGTGCAGTATGTAAAACAGCTCTATTTTCTGTTGTATTAATGATCTCCCCCGAAAACATGGCCTTGGTTTTGCTCGTCAGGTCAGTTAGATCGGCAAGCTTACGTAATAAAGGGAGTGTGTCGAGGGTTATTCTATTCTTGGAATAATCAAAAAGGATGTCATTAAAAGTGAGCGTTAGTTTTGAGTTACGGTTACTGTCATTAGCAAATTGCTCTTTTATGGATAGTTTGCTAACTTCTTTGTAGTGTTGTTGAAGGGCTATCCATTCAGAAGAGGTGCGTAACGAAGGCATTTTAATATCCAAACAAAGTAAAGTTATGGGGCAGTCTACGAAAAGGAACTGGAATTGGCAAATAAAATTGAATTAATTCTATATTAGCATAAACTAAAATTATGATATAGAATGAAAGTTAGCAATTTCTTATGAAATGGCTTAATCTTTCTTTGCATGTTTTGATGTGCTAAAGTGGACAATTGTTTAAAACAATTTACCTTGTTGGTTGTAAGGTAAATAATGTTAAAAACAAACTATAAAAATATAATTAAAAAAACTGGAAGGTATCATGAATAAAAAACAAATTTTAAAAAAGAGTTTCATTGTTATTCTTGGCTTAATGTTTTCGTCGGTATTATGGGCTCATGGCGGTGCAGCGGGAACTGATACTGACCAGTGTAAATTTGAACTAGAGCCCAATCATTGGATTCATTACACGGCGTATCAATCTAAAAATTACCCAGGGGATGAGTTTTGTGGAAGCCTGCCTGATTTAAATACCATGACTCAATTAGTTTTCGACTATCAGGATATTAGATATCGTAATATGGCGGTTGAGTTTGAAGTGACAAAAGAGCCAGAAGGTACAAGGGTCTTTTTTCAAGGTGCTAAAAAACATAAATCAGGTACAGTTGTTTTATCATTACCAAATGGTGTTCCTGAGGCTGGTAAATACTTGATTCATATTACTCTGCATAAACCTGATGGTGGAAGACTGGATGCTCATATGGGCTTTAGAGCAGGAACTGGAGCACCAGCAAGCACAACATCTCTAATCATGTATTTAATTGCATTATTAGCTGGTTTGTATGTTTTATACCTTTCAAATTCAACTGTTAAAGAAAAAGTCGATGCATATTTTAAAGATGCAACAAGCCTTTAATAAGTTTTAGTACAAGGTACATAAAATGCAGAAAAAACCCCTAAGTATTCTTTTGGGTGCCGCTGTTGCACTGATGCCAATACTGGCATCAGCTGCGGTCAGCCTACCTAAAACAGTAAAAGTAGATAAAGGTGATATTGAGACTATTTGTAGTTCAAATGAACCTGAGTGGCGTAAGGCCCAAACTATTGAAGGTGTAAAGATTCAGGAGTCTTTACGTTGTAGCCCTGATAATCCTTCACAAATTGTAGCTGAAGTAAAAGGAACCAATAATATTTCAATGGAAACATTGATGAATACTTATTATGCTGCAGATGCGATTATTAAGAAGAATGATATAGATGGGGATGGAGATCCTGATTTTATCATTATTAAACTTGAGGTGGCTGAGTTAAATGGTCACTCTCCTGATTTTGCTGGTTTAGTACCGACATTTGATATTGCACCAGGTGTTCAACCCGGAATGTGGGTTTTTGCTCCTAAATCAAGAGGTATGGCAACCAATAGTTTTGTGGGTACTGATGCTAATCCGCTTTTAAGAGCACCTTCTCCCGCTATTCGGGTTGAACAAGGTGATACCGTCTGGATTCAGCTAGAAAATACTCACTACTTTCCTCATACCATCCATTTACATGGTGTTGATCATCCATGGATAGATGCAAAAGGTGAAGGGAATGATGGCGTACCTCAAACCAGTGATAAATTCGTTTTACCTGGGCAAAGTAAAACATACGAAATTCGTCCAAGACAACCAGGCACCTTTGTCTACCACTGTCATGTACAAACGCATGTACATTTAGCCATGGGCTTGGTTGGAATGTTTATTGTCGAAGAAAACAGGCCTAATAACTGGGTTCAAACCTTTAATGTAGGTGATGGACAAGTTAGACACCCATCAAAAGCAATTCTTGAAGAGTACGATAGTGAATATGACTTACACTATCATGCAATGGATAAAGGCTTACACGATATTATTCAAAAATATAATGACCCTCGCTTAATCGCGAAGAAAATGAATCGTGAATACAAGATGAATGATTCAACAGAGGATTATTATACTTTGAATGGTCGTTCATTCCCTTATACCTTAAAAGAATCAATTATTGTTGCAGAGCCGAATCAGGATATTAAGTTAAGAGTATTTAATAGTTCAGGTGAGCAATTAGCGTTACATACGCACGGGCATAAAGCGACCATTACTCATTACGATGGGGTAAAACATAACCCTAGTGCGCAAATTATGCGCGATATTTATGATTTAGCACCTTCGCAGCGGAATGATTTAAAAATTAGTACGGTTGATGATGGCTTACATAGTTATGGTGAGGGTATTTGGATTTTTCATGATCATAGGGAAAAAGGAATTACCACTAATGGTATGAACCCTGGCGGTAATGTTAGTGCCATCGTGTATAAAAAATACTTAAATGAAGTCGGATTACCTATGGGAATAGGTGAAAGTGTTGAACAGTTATTTTCTAAAAAATTCCAAGAGAGAAAGTTGCCAGTATGGCAAGATATTGATGCCTGGAATAGTTTGGGTGAAATTGATGCTAAAGCTTATAAAGCACCAAAAGCGGCTAAGCCATTGGCTGTTGAAGAGGGACCTAAATCTATGGCTTTTTATGATAATGTTGTCGTAGATGAAGATAACTCGGTAAGTCACTTTATCTGGGGGCTTATTTTAGGTGTTGCCTTATATTTACTCTTTTTAAATCGTGAAAAAATCATGATAATGATTGCTTCAGCAAGAGGAGGAAAATAAGATGAATAAGCTACTTATAACTGTCCTATTAACACTTACATTTTCTTCAACGGTATTGGCAAAAAAAGAGTTTTTAAATCATACCAAGCTAATGAATCATGGTGATGGTCATTTTATGGATATGGATGGTGGCATGATTATGGGGCAGAATACGGATACTTTACCCGGTGGTTGTGATGAAATCTCGGCTACTGAAGAAATTACTGTACATGCAGGGCATAAATATTCTGAAAAATTTCCGGGTACAATGTTTGCTTTTGATAAGCAGGAATATCATTTTAAGCCCTGCACCAAATTAACGGTTCATTTTATTAATGATGATAGTGTCCGGCATCAATGGATGATGCATGGCTTGCCTAAGTATTTATACCCTAAAGGTATGTTTCATATGGAAATAACAGGTCCTGGTGAAATTTCAGGGACACTAATTTTTCCTCCTAATGATAAAACATATCTAGTCCATTGTGATATTGCCCAACACATGGAAAAAGGGATGAAAGCGCAGCTTAAAATTGGTAAAGGCAGTGGTGATTTGCCCAGTATCCCTGGTGTAAGTGCTTATGTGATACAGGATGATTACAGTGACAGTATCCCTGAGCCTCCTGTTGTGAAACCCTTGACATCAAAAGAAAAACAGGCGGTTGCTAAAGCGGCTGCAGAAAATGAATCTGCTATTTCTGGTGTATTGATTATTGGTTTAGCTGTTGGATTAGTGTTAGCCCCTTTATTGGCAACGAAGTTTAAAGGTATGTCTGCTGGTGAGGTTGTTAGTTCAATTTTTGAAATGATTGCTCAGTTTATTGGATTAATAACTAAATTAATCATAGGCTTAATTAAGATGGTTTCATCAAAAAAACCGCTAGAATTATCTGATAAATAATGTAGATAAAGACAAGCCCCTGAAGCTTTAAAGTTTCAGGGGCTTTTTTTATGGGACAAGTAAATGTATGAAGAGTTAATAGCATTATGGGGCTTATTTTTAAGTGCCTTTATCTCATCCACTATTGCACCAGGGGGGTCAGAAGCCGTATTAGCTTATATGGTTTCGGAGCAACAAATAAATGTTGAGAAGTTAGTGATAATAGCCACCATTGGAAATACTTTAGGTGCATTAACAACATGGTTTCTTGGTATTCTTGCAGCAAAAAAATTTCCAGCCGAACATCTATTATCAGATAAAAAACAAAGATCATTAGGTGTTGTTAAGCGCTGGGGAGTATGGACATTATTTTTTTCATGGTTACCGGTAATAGGTGATGGGTTATGTTTTGCCGGCGGGTGGTTAAAACTACCGATTGTATTTTCATGTATTGCTATTTTTATAGGTAAGGCAATAAGATACGTCTTTGTCGCTTATATTTTTATTTAGATGTATCGTGTTACCGATAGTTACTTTGTGTGCAGCGAATGGTGTAATATTATTTATACACACTTTAGATATTATAAGCTGGCACAATGTAATATTTAGCTGATAACAGTAAGTATATTCAAGTATTGTGCCATAATTCATTGATATTTATTTGTAAGTATTATTTTGTATAAAAAATACACAAAATAATAACAAGCCAGTGTTTACACGCTAAAAGTGAAGGTTGAAACATTTAATACACAGAGTTATCCACAGCTTTTGTGAATAACATGGCATGGATAGTTTGATAAATTAAGACAGAATCTTGTAGAGCGGACCTCAGTCCGCAATAAGTAACAAAAACTGTTTCTATAGCGAACTAAGTACGAGGGCATAAAATATTAAACATTTTTTACCACAGAGAATATATAGTTTTTTGAGTACTAAGCCTTAGTGCTCTTTGTGGTTATTTTGAATATTTCTTTATATTGCTTTTTGTTTAAATAATTTTGAACAACTACTTAAAGTCAGCTTTACAATTTATAAGCATTAGCTTGTAAAGATACATTTAATATATTTTGATTTGAAAACGTAATAACAGCCAAGTTACCAGGCTTATGAGGAGTGGAAATGAATTTAGTATCACGAATTTTAGCAGTTCTATTGTTATTTTTAATAAATAGTTTTAGCTATGCGGCAGAGTTACAACGAAGTGAAGTTGTAACAATGTTAAGTCAGGCAACTAAAGCTAACCCAGCTAATTTACGCAGGAAAGATTTAACAAAGCTTGATTTATCAGGTTTAGATTTTAGAAATGCTGATTTATGGGGTGCTGATTTAAGAGGCGCTAATTTAAGCAAAAGTAATCTTTCAGGCTTAGTGTTAGATTTAACGGTTATGGTAGCTGTTAATCTTGAAGGTGCTGACCTAAGTAATGTGAGTATTTTTGGTGTAAGCTTGATGCGCTCAAACTTAAGCAATGCGAACCTAAGTGGGAGTCGCGTTATTGCTATTTTAGATAATTCAAATTTAAGCCATGCAAACCTGTCTAATGTCAGGTGGGGGGCAGATATGAAAAATCAGTCAATGGGTTTAATGCGGGCAAGTTTAAAAAAAGTAAATTTATCTGGGGCTAATATTTCAAATGCAGACTTAGGGCGA
The DNA here is from genome assembly GCA_964472945.1 of uncultured Methylomarinum sp. Taxonomy (GTDB): domain Bacteria; phylum Pseudomonadota; class Gammaproteobacteria; order Methylococcales; family Methylomonadaceae; genus QPIN01. The sequence continues at coordinate 7,956 of CAYYNM010000148.1, forward strand.
GCAATGTTAAGGCATGCTAATTTAACAGGAGCAAATCTGCAAAATACATCTTTATATTCAGCAAGTTTAGAGGGGGCTGATTTTACCGATGCTAATTTAACAAATGCTGATTTAACGCATGCTAAAATTACGGATGCCAATTTCACTCATGCCAAAATTGCTGGAGCTATTTTTAAAAATGTTAAAGGGCTCGACTCTGCAAGAGGGTTGAAGCTGAAATAAAAGTTTTAATATTTCTATCTGATTACGTATAAGTTTCAGCTAAGGCTCAATCTATTGCTTTAACTCTATGTTCCAGTTTTTAATTGTTGCTTTTGTAAAGTGCTGAAAAACAGGG